>NZ_BAAAUG010000031.1:0-19385 GCF_039533825.1 Streptomyces rectiviolaceus | reverse complement strand
CCGCAACCCCGCGGTGACGACCACCGCTGCCCCGATGACGACCAGGAACGGTGCGCGCAGCAGCAGCGCCACGGCCGCCGCCGCGAGCCCTTCGACGGCGGCGATGCGTCCTTCTTGGGCCTGGCTCTCCGCCAGGAGGAAGCGGATCGCGGCGTGGCCCGCGCCGGGACCCGCGGGCGGGGTGTCCTGGCCCGCGGCCCTGGCGATCACCTCGTCCACGAGGTCACGGCCGGTGGCGGCTCGCACCGCGACGGGGATCATGCCTCCCGCGAGGCGCGGGTTGGCCTCGATGACCACGGGTCCTTCGGCGGTCATCCGCAGTTCGGTGTGGGCCGCGCCCCAGCCGAGGCCGAGGGCAGCGAGCGCCGCACGAGCCGTGTCGCCGAGCGCGGCGACGGTGGCGGGGGCGGCCGGCGCGGGCACGTCGTGCCCGGTCTCCACGTAGTACGGCTCGGATCCGGTGTGTTTGCCGACGACGGTGACAACGGTGTCGTCGAAGGTCTCTACGGAGAACTCGGGCCCGATGACGGCCGCTTCCACCAGGATGCGCGAGGGCACCGGAGTGCCGCGCTCGTCCGTCGCCCTGCCGAGCAGGTCACGGGCCCAGGCCTCGGTCTCGTCCGCGTCCCGGCACAGCTTCACGCCGACGGAGCCGGAGCCGCTGACCGGTTTGAGCACCACGGGGTGGCCGATGTCAGCGGCGGCGGCGACCGCGTCGGCCACCTCGCCGACCGCCTCGAAGCGGGGCACCGCGACGCCGGCCGCGGCGAGCGCCGAGCGCTGGACGTCCTTGGCGCGGCAGCGGGCGACGGCGTCACCGTCGGGTGCGGGGAGCCCCAGTTTGGCGGCGGTCCGCGCGGCCGTCGCCACGAAGTACTCGGAGCTGGAGACGATGCCCGCGAGGCCGGAGCCGTCGGCGAGCGTGACGCATGCCTCGTACACGGCCTCGGCGTCCGAGGAGTCGAGCACCACGGTCTCGATGCCGTCGTCGGCTACGTACAGATACCGTCCCGGGTCCCGGGTAAGGAGCACCGGTCGCAGTCCGCGGGCGCGGGCAGCGGCGCAGAAGTCCCGCCCCGTGCCGGTGGTGTTGCTCTCCAGAAACGCGAACCATCGCGGTCCGGTCCCGCTCATCGTCTGACTCCCCTCGTCGCCCGGCGCGCCACGATGTCGCCGACGGCCGTGTCCAGTTGAAGCTCCGCGGCGCGCAGCCGGCCCCGGTGAGCGCCGAGGCGTTCGCCGTGCGCGGCGAGCCGCCCGCGCAGGGTGCGGACCGTGTCCTCGCAGGTGCCCGGGCCGCCGCCGCGGTCGTGTGCTTCGACCACCTCGGTCAGCGAGGGGACATCGGCGCTCACGTCGGCGGGCATGCCGTCGGGCAGGGTGATCTTGGTGAGCTCGCTCTCGCCGGACTCGACGGCCTCCCGCACCGCCGCGCCCACGACGTGGTGGGCGGTGCGGAACGGAACGCCCTGGGTGACCAGCCTGTTGGCGATGACGGTGGCGGTCACGAAGCCCTCCCGCGCGCGCCGGGCCATCCGCTCGGGCACGGGCCGTGCGCCGCTCACCAGGACCTGGGCGAGCAGCACGGAGTCGCGTACGGCCGCGAGCGCGGACCAGGCTCCGGAGACCGCTTCGGTGCCGACCTCGATGGAGTTGGTGAACGGTGTGGACTTCATGGCGGACGCGGAGGCCGTCCAGGCGCCGATGGCGTGGGCCGCCTTGGCCTTGACGTGCTCCAGGAGGAACGCGTTGCGCTTCTGCGGCATGGCCGAACTGCCGCCCACGAGCCGCTCCGGGAACTCCACGAACCCGAACTCCTGGGTGCTCCACAGCTGGAGGTCGGTGGCGAGCCTGCTCAGGGTCAGGCCTGCCCCGGCGGCGGCGCCCAGGGCGCGCAGCACCGTGTCCCTGGCGGCCACGGCGTCCATCGCGTGCAGCGGCGGCCCCTCGAAGCCCAGCAGGGCGGCGGTGCGGGCCGGGTCGATGGGCAGGTCGGTGCCGGAGACGGCGCCCGCGCCCAGCGGGCAGCGGTCCAGCTCGTCGAGGGTCTGGCGCAGGGCGGTGATGTCGCGGTCGAGCGCGGTGGCGATGCCGGCCAGGTAGTAGCCGTAGCTGATGGGCATGGCCGGCTGGAAGTGCGTGTAGACGGGCATGGGCACGCCCTGGTGGGCGCGGGCGCGGGCGAGCAGGACACCCTGCATGCGCTGCACCTCGCCGAGGAGCCCGATGAGTTCGGCGCGCAGCCTCATCGCGGTGATGGTCGCCTTGATGTCGTTGCGGGAGCGGCCGGTGTGCAGTTTGCCGCCGACCTCCGTGCCCAGCTCGGCGACGAGATGACCCTCGTACATCAGGTACAGGCCGCGCGGCGCGTCCACGTCGTACAGCTCGGCGAACTCATCCGCGCGCAGCCGCGTGATGCCGTCGAGGAGCGCGGCGGCGGCGTCCTCGGGCAGCAGTCCGCACTCGGTCAGCATGACCACGTGCGCGAGGTCGATGGTGGTGGTGTGGTGCAGTTCGTCGCGGATCTCGGCGGGCCCTGGCGTCCCGTAGACGACGCGCCGCGTGCGCGCTCCGAGGGTGCGGGTGAGCCGGCCGGTGCCGGCGGCGGCGGACGTCATGAGCGGACCGGTTCGGGCAGCGGGCCCGAGGAGCGGGGCACGGCGCCCGGCACGTCGTCGTAGCGGCGCCGGTCCCAGGCGAGCCGGGTCCAGCTGTCACCCGCGTCCGCGAAGTCGTCGATCAGCGCGGGCTCTTGGGGCAGGGCGGGAAGAAGGTGGCCCTGCTCGGCGAGCCAGGCGTCGTCGTACACGGTCGCCTGGTAGCGGTAGCCCTCGTCGGGGAGCATCACCACGCACGTCTCGTCGGGGTGGCGCTCGGCCCACCACTGCGCGGCGAGGTAGGCGGCGCCGCTCGTGGGTCCCTGGAAGAGTGCGTGCCTGGCGTGCAGGGCGCGGGTGGAGGCGTAGGCCTCGGCGGCCGAGCACCAGTGCACCTCGTCGAAGACGGTGTGGTCGAGGTTGGCGGGCCACAGGCTGTTGCCGAGGCCACGCAGCGCGCGCGGTCCGTCGGGCTGGCCGAACAGCACGCTGCGGTGTGTGTCGACGCCGATGGCGCGGGTGTGCGGGGTGACCTCGCGCAGGCCGCGGACCGTGCCGCACATGGAGCCGCCGGAGCCGACGGGCCCCACCACGCAGTCGACGCTGCCGAGCAGCTTGGCGAGCTGCTGGGCGACCACGCCGTACGAGCGCGGGTTGTCGGGGTTGGTGTACTGCTCGGGGCAGTACGACGAGGGGAGTTCGGCGCGGATCTCGGCGAGCCTGCGCAGGCGGGCCTCCTGGAAGCCTCCGACGGGCGCGGGCTCCGGGCAGATCTCCACGCGGGCGCCCAGGTCGGTGAGCCTGCGGTACAGGTTGGCGTCGATGGCCGGGTCGCTGACCAGGATCAGCTCCCGCTCCATGAGGGCGGTCTCCATCGCGAGGGCGAGCCCGAAGGTGCCCGACGTGGTCTCCACGATCACCGTGTCGTCCGTCAACTCACCGCGCTGGTCGGCGTGCTGGAGGATGTACCGGGCGGGGAGCAGCTTCATCAGGGTGAAGACCGCGCCGTACAGGTTGGGGGCGAGCCGGATGATGCGCGGCATCATCGTGGCCTCGGTGATCGAGTGGTACGCGGGCGTGGTTACCGCCATGGAAGTGCTCCCAGGTCAGAAGGGGGGAGGGCAGGAGTGCAGCGGGGCGTCGGAAGCGCCGGGTGTCAGATGTGCGCCGGAGCGGCGGGGGTTTGCTCGGCGAGGCTGACGTAGACGTCGTCGAGGGTCGGCTCGGCGAGGGAGATCTCGGTGATCCCCACACCCGCGTCGTCCAAGGCCCTGACCACCGCCGCAAGGCCGGTGGAGGACTCGACGGGGACGGCGACGAGACCGTCGGGCTCACCGGGCGCCGGCTCGAGTCCCGCGGCCCGCAGGGCGTCGAGCGCCGCGGGAACGGCTCCGGCGCGGGCAAGCGTGGCGCGGACGGTGCTGACGCCCAGCTGGCCCTTGAGCTCCGCGACCGTTCCGTCGGCGATGATCGTGCCGTGTCCGAGGACGACGACGCGGTCCGCCAACTGCTCGGCCTCCTCGAGGTACTGAGTGGTGAGCAGCACCGTCGTGCCCTCGGCCACCAGTTCGCGCACGAGCTCCCACAGGGCGTTGCGGCTGACCGGGTCGAGTCCGGTGGTCGGCTCGTCGAGGAAGAGCACCTGCGGGTGGCCGACGAAGCTGCCCGCGAGGTCGAGACGGCGGCGCATCCCGCCGGAGTAGGAGCGGGCGGGCCTGTCCGCCGCCTTGGTCAGGTCGAACATCTCCAGCAACTGGCCTGCGCGGTCCCGTGCTTCGCTCTTGCTCGCGCCGAGCAGCCGGGCCACGAGGATGAGGTTCTCGCGTCCCGAAAGGCCTTCGTCCACGGCGGCGAACTGGCCCGTGAGGCCGATGCGCCGACGCACTTCGCGTGCCTCGCGCACCACGTCGAACCCCGCGATGCGGGCCGTGCCGCTGGTGGGCGGCAGCGCGGTGGCCAGGATGCTCACCAAGGTGCTCTTGCCCGCACCGTTATGGCCGAGCAGACACAGCACTTCCCCTTTCCCAATGCTGAGGCTGACACCGTTGAGGGCTTGCATGGAGCCGAAATTGCGGCTTATCTCTCTCGCTTCGATCATCACGCTGCTCACGGAATGTCATTCCTCGCAAATTGCGGATCGGGGCACCCAAGGTGCAGGCAAACCATTCCTACATTCCCCGCACTTCACGCCACAAGGACAGCTACAGCAAGCTGCCATGGGATAGGCGGGGTACCCGAAATTCCGGGCCTGCGTGACAAGTTCTTACCCGGCCCGCTGGCGTCCGACGGTGGGCCCTTCCACCAGGGGGGCCAGCAGGCCGAGCTCGACGGCACGCGCTCCGGCCTGGAACCTGGAGTTGGCGCCGAGTTCACGTGTGATCTCGGCTACGTTCCTGCGATAGGTGCGCACAGACATGCCCAGCTCGCGGGCGGCGACTTCGTCGGTACGGCCCGAATTGAGGGCCAGCAGAATCCGCCGGGCGAGGGCACTGCGTGAGCGGTCGCTCAGATTCCGGTAGTCCGACAGGGCGGCGCTGCACGACCAGGAGACGCTGAAGAGCGTGCGCAGATTGCGCAGCACCGCGGAGGCGTGAATGACGACGGCCTCGCGGACGGCGAGACCGTTGCGCGACCACACCACGCCCGAAACGCCGTCGGCGAGGACCATCTCCTGGAGCGGCGCCGTGACGATCCGGACCTCGACGCCGGGCGCGTACTTCTCCAGGTGCTCCGCCAGGACACGGTCCTCGACCAGCGCGACCCTGCCCAGGAGTTCGACCTCGACGCCGCGCGCTGCGGCCCGGCCCAGACGGCCGATCAGTTGCAGGGTCTCCTCTTCGCCCTTGCCGGAGAGCACGACGGAGAGCGTCCGTCCGGCCGATGCGATCACGCGCTCCGTGGCGGCCCCGACAGATCCCTCGTCCGGGTCGAGGGCGGCGATGAGGCGCCCTTCGGTGCGATGACGGTCAACTGCGGATTCGACGAGTTTGCACGCTTCCAGAAGCATGCGCTCGACCTCGCCGTTCGATGGTCCCGACGAACCGGATCTCAGCTCGGCAAATATCGGACCAGAATCCGATGTGAGGTCAGAATTGATAGACATACGCGGCACAGCTCCCCCTGAAGCTTAACCAACATGAGCCCAAAGACGACTTATTCGAAGTGTTCGAATACTCTGCGGAAATGAACGTCGCAGAGAAACAGTTCAAGAACAGTCGGAATTAACCGGCGCCCACCATGGGATATTCCCCGTGCCGGCATATATTCAGCCGGACATCAAAACATGCGACACACTGGCAATGCCCCCGTCCCCCGTGGACACCCGATGCGCTACTCGCGCAGTTCGGATTCAAGACATCCTCAAGGACGTCAGTTGTTGCACAGTAACCAAACTGGCCTCAGATAGTCAACGCGCCCCCAGTGGCCCCCCACTTCACAATTACGGGAAACCTCATTGCTCCGTCACCGGCCGCCATGTAGGCGTTGCGGCACGTGCGCTGACACGCCGTAAATAAACTCGTGAGTAGCATACGCGAGCCTCCCGGCGCTCCCGTCCTGTGACGAATGGAGCACCGGGAGGCCACGGTGTTCAGCGAATCCTTTGGTTGAATCTAGGACAACTGCCCGTCATAGTCGGGCAACTTGAACGTACGCTCGGCGTGCCCGCCCTCGAAGTCCGTCCCGTTATTACCGATGTTGGCGATGATCGTGTAGCCGAGCCCCTCGATCTGGGCCCGCTTCGCCGCCTTGAACTCGGCGGGGCTGCCGAAGAGATCGCCGATGGAGCGCTGGTAAAGACCGGCCACCGGGTAGCCAACGGACTTCAGGTTCGCCTTCGTCACGAGCTCGATCAGGTCGGGACGCGCGGTGACGAAGAACACAGCCACGCCGTGGTCATTCGCGTACTTGGCAAGGTCGAGCACCGGCTTGACCGCGGGGGTCGGGGGGAACGGATCGAAGTGCGTCTCCAGCGACGTGTTGTCGATGTCGAGGACGATCGCCTGCTTCTCCCCCGCGCCCTGCTCGATGCGCTGCTCCAGATACGGACGGGCCTCGTCCGTCACCTTGAGCACATCGCGCTGCCAGGTTCCGTAGTCGACACCGGCCGCCGCCGCTGCCGTGGCCCGGGCGGCCGGCTGCGCGGCGGGCTCGGCGGCCTGCGCGCCGCCGACCACACCGAAGCCGCATATGGTCGCCACCGCGACGGTGGTTCCCACACGTCGTCTCCACTGCGCCATGGTCATGAATGTCCCCTCGTGAGGTGCGAAGTGCGGCGCAAGGGCCGCTCACTGCCGTCAACCTAAGCCGCTCGAACCGGTGTTGCCGCAGGTCATGGCCACAACCGGAGAGGGGCGCTGAAGTGGCACGTGTAAGGACTCAAACAGGCCACCCGGCTTACGCCGAAGCGGCCAGATCCGTGGCAAGTAGCTGCCAGGTCCCGGAGCCTGTACCGCGGGGCGGCCGGCGGCGGGCGGCGGGCGGCGGGCGGCGGGCGGCGGGCGGCGGTATATCCCTCGCACCGGTGAGGACAGCGCCGTCGGACCGCCGCGATACTGGCACGGCCTCCTGCCCCGAGGAGCCGCCCGATGCGACGTCCCTTCCTCACGCTGTCCCGGCTGCGCAGCACCCGTCCCTACGTTCCCTACGTCGTGGACACCGCGCTCGTCGCCGTGGTGCTCTTCGCCGTCTCGCTCCAGTTCCTCTTCCCCGACGAGGGGGGCGACGAGCTGAGCGCGGCCGGGTTCGCCCTCGGCGCCGGGACCGCGGTGCCGCTGATCATGCGGCGCCGCGCGCCCTTCGCCTGCGCCGTCCTGATCGCCTTCTTCACGCCCGCCATGGCGCTCTACCACCGGCCGCCGCCCGACGTCTGCTTCGGCGGGATGGTCGCCCTCTACACCGTGGCCGCCCTGAGCACGCCGCTGAAACGGCGCGTCATGCTCGCCGGGTGGCTGGTGGGGGCCGCCGTCACGATGACCTTCAAGGAGCACGCCGAGCCGTACGAATACCCCTTCCACCTGCTCAGCCTCATCAGCGCGTACGCACTCGGGGCCTTCGCCCGCGTGCAGCGCGCGTACACCGCGGCCCTGGAGGACCGGGCACGGCGCCTGGAGCGGGAGCGCGCCACCGAGACGGCGCGGGCGGTCAGTCAGGAGCGGTCGAGGATCGCCCGCGACATGCACGACATCCTCGCCCACGCGGTGAGCATCATGGTGGTCCAGGCGGAGGCGGGCCCCGTGGTCGTCCGGAGCGATCCGGACCGTGCGGTCGGGGCGTTCGACGCCATCGCCGGCGCGGGTCGCGACGCGATGGTGCAGCTGCGGCGGATCCTTGGCGTACTGAGAGAGTCGTCGCCCCCAGATGGCGGTCGCGTCCCGCAGCCGACACTCGCGGCACTCCCGGAGCTGGCCGCCCTCGTCGAACGGGCGGGCCTGCGAGTCGAGTTGGCGGAAGAAGGCGAGCCTCGCCCGCTGCCGCCCGACGTCGAGGTGGCCGCGTACCGCATCGTCCAGGAGGCCCTGACCAACTGCGTCAAGCACGCGGCGGCCACGGAAGCTACCGTCCAACTGACCTGGAGCGCAGGCGCGTTGACGGTGCAGGTCCAGGATGACGGAGACGGGCTCTGCGCCTCGGAGAGCACGGGGCACGGCCTCGTCGGCATCCATGAACGCGCCGCCGCCTGCGGTGGCACCGCCGAGACCGGGAACAGACCCGATGGTGGATTCCGTGTCGCCGTACGGCTGCCCACGGCATCCTTGGGGGATGAGCATCCGGGTGGCGGTCGCCGACGATCAGGAGCTGGTGCGCAGCGGCTTCTCCATGATCCTTGAGGCGCAGCCCGACATCGAGGTGGTGGCCGAGGCGGGTGACGGCGCCGAGGCGGTGGCCGCGGTGCGCCTGCACGCCCCCGACGTCATCCTCCTGGACATCCGCATGCCGGGGATGGACGGCATCGAGGCGGCCCGCCAGGTGTGCGCGCAGTCCAGCTGCCGGGTCGTCATGCTGACCACGTTCGACCTCGACGAGTACGTGTACGAGGCGCTGTACGCGGGGGCGAGCGGCTTCCTGCTCAAGGACGTCCGCAGGGACGACCTGGTGCACGCGGTGCGGGTCGTGGCAGCGGGGGACTCGCTGCTCGCGCCGTCGGTGACGCGGCGCCTGGTGGCGGACGTGGTCCGGCGCCGCCGCACGGAGTCCGGCGCACCTGCCGTGTCGCCCGCCGAACGCCTCGCGGTCCTCACCGCCCGCGAGGAGGAGACGCTGCGGCTGCTGGCCCGGGGTCTTTCCAACGCGGAGATCGCGGCGTCGTTCGTGGTGAGCGAGCACACGGTGAAGACCCATGTCAGCAACGTCCTGTCGAAGCTGGCGCTGCGGGACCGGGTGCAAGCGGTGATTTGCGCGTACGAGACGGGGCTCGTGGTTCCGGGGGGTTAGGGGGCAAAGAAGAACTCCCCCGCCGGACGGAGTCCTACCCCGCAAGAGGGAGAGCGCAAGACCACCCACCACGGCGATCCCCGCGGCCCGGGCGAAGGCAACTCTGAGGTACGGCAACCGCACCGTCCAAGGAGGCGCCGGCCATGCTCGCCACCCTCGCCCGCACGGCAACCCAGCACCCCCGAACCGTCATCCTCACCTGGCTCCTGTTCCTCGTCCTCGGCCTCGGCTTCGGCACCCGGGTCTTCGGCGACCTGACCTCGTCGGTCGAGGACGTGCCCGGCAGCGAGTCGGTCCTGGCGGAGGAACGCCTGGCCGAACTCACCCCGGACGGCGATGACTTCAGCGCCGTGGTGTCGGCCCCCTCCATCGACACCCCACAGCTCCGCGCGCAGGTGGGCGAGGCGGTCGCCGACGTACGGAAGCAGCCGGGCATCGCCCAGGTGCCGGATCCGTACACCACCCGGGGCCTGGCCGCCCAGGACGGCAAGGCCCTGCTCATCCCCGTCGTCCTCAAGGGCGGCCTCGACGACGACGCCGAGGAGGAGGCCGTCGGCGACGCGGCCGACCGGCTCCGCGAGATCAGCGCGGGCGAGGTGGCGGTGAGCGGCGGACCGCTGCTCGGCGAGCAGATGGGCACGCGGGCCCAAGAGGACGTCGCACAGGCCGAGTTGATCACTCTGCCCGCCGTGCTGATCGTCCTCCTGCTCATCTTCGGCGGGCTGCGGGCCGCCGGGCTTCCCCTCCTGGTCACCGTGAGCGGCGTGGCCGGTGCCTTCCTGACCCTCTACGGCTTCAGCCAGTTCACCGAGATCTCCGTCTACGCCGTCCAGATCGTCACCATGCTGGGCCTCGGCCTCGCCGTCGACTACGCGCTCCTGATGGTGATCCGCTTCCGCGAGGAGCGGGGAAAGACGCAGGACGTGGCGCAGGCGGTGCACGCGACCGTCGCCCGCGCCGGACGCACCGTCCTCTTCTCCGGCCTGACGGTGGCCATCAGCCTGTCCGGGCTCGTCTGGTTCCCCAGCGCGTTCCTGCGCAGCATGGGCCTCGCGGCCGGTGCGGTGGTCGTCGTCGACATGCTGGCGGCGCTGACCCTGCTGCCCGCGCTGCTCGCCTTGTTCGGCGGCAAGATCGCGCCTTCGGGGGCCAAGTCCCGTACGCGAGGGGGAGCTTGGCGGATCGGCAGGAGGTCCGAGAACGCGACCGCGCCCGAACCCGCACCCGGCGCCTTCTTCGCCCGCCTGGCGCTCTTCTCCGCCCGGCGCCCCCTGGTCGTGTCCGCCGCCGTCGTCGCCGTGCTCGCCGTACTCGCCCTGCCCGTCCTCGGGATGCGGATCAACATCGGTGACGCCCGGCAGCTCCCGCACGACACCGAGGCCCGGCAGCTGTACGACACCGTGCGCGAGCACTATCCGGCGGGGACGGACACCGACCCCGTCCAGGTGCTCATCGGCTCCGGCGCCGATCCCGACTGCGAGGACAAGATCCGTGCCCTGCCCGGAATCAGGGCGGCCGACCGCGAGCGGCTCTCCGACGGCACGGTCCTGCTCGAGCTGACTCCGAACGGCACGGTCGACGGCCCCACCGCCACGCGAATCGTGGAGCGGGTGCGCGACCTCCGTGGCGACGAGCCCATCCAGGTCACCGGCAACGCCGCGAGCCTCGTCGACTTCCGCTCGATGCTCGCCGAGCGCGCGCCCTGGGCCGTACTCACCGTCCTGGTCGGCCTGTTCGCCCTGCTCTTCGCCTTCACCGGCTCGCTGCTGCTCCCGCTGCGTACGCTCGCCACCACCCTGCTCAGCCTGGGCGCCTCGCTCGGCATCGTGGTGTGGGTGTTCCAGGACGGGCACGGCGCGAGTCTGCTCGGCGGTGAGGGGCTTGGGGCGCTGAGCCTGACCGCGCCGCCGCTGATCATCGCGATCGCGTTCGGACTCGCCATGGACTACGAGCTGTTCATCCTGTCCCGGATGCGGGAGACATGGCTGGAGACCGGCGACCACCGCGCTGCCACGGTCGAAGGGCTGCGCCGCTCGGGCCGTGTCGTCAGCTGTGCGGCGCTGCTGCTCGCGATCGTCTTCGGCGGCTTCATGACCGGCGGCTTCTCACCGATCCTGCAGATCGGGCTCGGCCTGACGCTCGCGGTGCTCATCGACGCGACCGTGGTCCGGATGTTCCTCGTCCCGGCGACGATGACGCTCCTCGGCCGCCGTGCCTGGTGGGCGCCGCCGCGGCTGCGGAAGATCCATCAGCGGTACGGGCTCCACGAGGCGCCGTCCGCCGCCCCCGCGCCGCAGGCACCGGAGACACCGGAGACACCGGTCAGGCAAGCACCACCCAGTCCATGACGAGCGCGGCCACCAGGCCAACGGCTAGGAGATAGCTGCCGAGCCGGGTCCTGCCACGCCTGCTGAGTTCGATCACCAGGCCGCAGAGCACGAGCAGCAGCCCGTACACCCCCACGACCAGGACGGACGACCGGCTCGCCAGGCGTACGGCGAGCACTACGGCCGCCGCGGCCATCAGCACCGAGGCCGCGGCGATCCGTATGTGCCGGGCCTGGCGCGGCGTGAGGCCTGCCCGTATCTGGTCTGACGTGCTCATGGTTCAGGATCGTAATGGACCAGACCGGTGGCCAGTGCATGATGCACGCTTTCCGGTCGGCGTCGCTCAGGCCCGTAGGTACGCCAGTACGGCGAGCACCCTGCGGTGCGTGCCGTCCGCCGGCGGCAGATCGAGCTTTCCCAGGATGTTGCCGATGTGTTTGCCCACCGCCGCCTCGCTGACGACGAGTTCGGCGGCGATCGAGGCGTTCGACCTGCCCTCGGCCACCAGGCCGAGCACCTCGCGCTCACGCGGGGTGAGCTGTTCGAGGGGGTCGCGGCGGCGCCTGAGCAACTGCCGTACGACCTCCGGGTCCACGACCGTGCCGCCGTCGGCCACCCGCGTCACCGCGTCGGCGAACTGCTCGACCTGGCCCACCCGGTCCTTGAGCAGATAGCCGACGCCGGTGCCGTCGCCGGTGTCCAGGAGCTCGGCGGCGTAGGAACGCTGCACGTACTGGCTGAGCACGAGTACCGGGAGCCGGGGCCGCTCGGCGCGCAGTGCGAGGGCGGCACGCAGCCCTTCGTCCTGGAAGGAGGGCGGCATGCGTACGTCGGTGAGGACAAGATCCGGTTCGTGCGCGTCGACGGCGGCGCGCAGCCCTTCCGCGTCGCCGAGCGCGGCGGGCACTTCATGACCGAAGCGGGTGAGCAGGCCGATGAGCCCTTCGCGGAGCAGCACGCTGTCCTCGGCGAGGACGATCCTCAGTCGGCGCTGAGGTCTTGGGGGTTCTGGGCTGCTCGGCACGGGATCTCCACGGACAGTACGGTCGGGCCGCCGGGCGGGCTGATGACCGTCAGTGTGCCATCGAGCACCGCGATCCGGTCCGCCAGGCCGGTGAGCCCGGTGCCACGGCCGGGATCCGCACCTCCCTTCCCCTCATCGCGCACGTCGATGCGGAGCGTGTCCTGCTGGTGGCTCGCGCTGATGTGCGCGCGGGGCGCTTCGCTGTGGCGGGCGATGTTGGTGAGGGCCTCCCGGGTGACGAAGTACCCGGCGGATTCGACCGATTCGGGGAGGCGGGGCAAGGTGTCCAGGTCGGTGTCGACGGGGATCGGGGAGCGTTCGGCGGCGTCCTCGATGGCGGCGGCGAGACCGTAGTCGACGAGGACTTGGGGGTGGATGCCGCGGATGAGTTCGCGCAGTTCGGTGAGTACGTTCCCCGCCTCGTCGTGGGCGGTGGCGAGCTGGGCGGCGAGGGGGCTGCCGGGGGTGACGTCGAGCCTGGCAAGCCCCAGGGTCATGGTCAGCGCGACGAGGCGCTGCTGGGCCCCGTCGTGCAAGTCCCGCTCGATCCGCCGCCGTTCGGCTTCGAAGGCGTCGACAAGACGGGCCCTGGAGCGGGTCACTTCCGCGAGCTGACCGGCCAACTCGACCTCGCGCGGGGCGAGAAGAAGTCGGGCGAGGGCGGCTCGGGCGGTGGCGTAGGCGCCGAGGGGGTAGAGGAGCGGGGCGAGCAGGGCCAGGCCGAGGAGGGCCGTGGCGAAGGCGAGCGGATAGTCACTGACAAGCCAGAGCTTGGCGGCTCGTATCTCGCCGCCGTCGAGGGCGAGTTGGGCGGGGGCGCCGATGAGGAGGGCTGGGGCGCCGATGGTGCAGGCCAGCACGAGGAGGTCCAAGGGCCAGAGCACAAGGGCGAGCAGCACGGTGTACGCGAGCTCGCGCCAGGTGGCCTGCTCCTTGACGCGGAGCTTGAACCAGGCGGGGATGCCGGGGGCTTCGGGGGTGCGGTGGGGTGTGGGGGCGGCGGGGGTCGCGGGGTCGATCAGGCGCAGGCGGCGGCGCTCGATGGCTGCTACGGGGATGCCGGCGAAGGCGAGGAGAGCGAGGAGCGGGACCCCTACAAGAACGAGGGCGAGAGCGACCCCGACAACAACAGCAACAAGCCCCCCAACAAAAACAACACCCCCAAGCAACACACCCCCCAAGAGATAAACCACCCCCCTCCAGGGCGCACTACTCCCCAGATACGCACGCCGCCGCAGCCCCACCCATACGCTCTCCCCAGCCATGGGGCCACGGTATGCGGGACCGTTCCGCCTTGGGGGGCGGAGCGTGTCCGTCCTCGCTATCGTCCAGTGACCGCCCGGCTTCTTCGGCTGGGAAGTCCTGCGAACCGTGCTCTCGACGCCGACTGCGGGACTGCGTCGTGCAGCGGCGCGGTCCGTCTGTGGATACGGTGCCGCGCCGGTATGTCCGTCCTCGCTATCGTCCGGTGCCCGCGTAGCTACTTCGGCCCCGGAGCGCCGCGAACCGTGCTCCGGGCGGACATACCGCCACGTCCCCTCGGGTGCGCTGCCGACTGCAGGTGCGTGAGGACTGCGGCGCGGTCCGCCCTGCGGGTACAGTGCCGCGCCGGTATGTCCGTCCTCGCTATCGTCCAGTGACCGCAGGGCTACTTCGGCCCCGGAGCGCCGCGAACCGTGCTCCGGGCAGACATACCGCCACGTCCCCTCGCGAGCGCTGCCGACTGCAGGTGCGTGGGTCCCGGGCGCCCGTCTGCGGTACGTCGCACCTGCCGACGCCAACTGACCCCAACCCGCACGCCCCACCCCACCCCACCCCACCCCACCCCGCACGTTCTCCACCCGCCCCAAGCCTGTACGTTCCCCACCCACCCCAGCGGCTCCTTCCCCACCCCGGCCTGGACGCTCCCTACCCGCCCCGGCCTGTACGTTCCCCGCCCACCCAGCGGCTCCTTCCCCACCCACCCCGGCCTGCACGCCCCGCCCCACCCCGGCCCGCACGTTCTCCACTTGCCCCAAGCCGGGACATTGCCCGCCCACCCAGCATGTACGTTGCCCACCCACTCAGGCGGTTCCTTCCCCACCCCGGCCTGCACGCTCCCCACCCACCCAGGCGCTCCTTCCCCACCCACCTCAAGCCTGTACGTTCCCCGCCCACCCTGACCTGCACGCTCCCCGCTCCACCCGGCCTGCACGTTCCCCACCCACCTCAAGCCTGTACGTTCCCCGCCCACCCAGCGGCTCCTTCCCCACCCCACCCCGGCCCGTACGTTCCCCACCCGCCCCGGCCTGCACGCTCCCCACCCCACCCCAGCGGCTCCTTCCCCACCCACCCCCATCCGTACGGACAACCCACCCACCCCCTGGCACCGCGGGGCAATCGGGCGGGTGGGCGGGAAAGGTCTGTTCGGGCAGGACTGGATGCGGGGTGAACGGGCGGGTGGGCGGGAGAGGTCTGTTCGGGCAAGGGATCAGCTTGGGAGTAGGTATTCGCGGGACTGGGCTCTGTACTGGGCCAGTAGTTCGGTCAGGGACGCCGGGGTGAGGGGGTGGTATGCCCCCGCTCCGGGGGTGGGGCGCCACCAGATGGGGTCCCCGCAGCGGAAGCCCTCCCTGCGCAAGGAGGCCCTGGCCACCTTGTTGGTGGCCGTAACCGGCATCCGCTCCACCACCCGCACGAAGCGAGGCGCCATCTTGGTGCCCAAGTCCGCCTGGGAGAGGAGGAACTCGGCGAAGGCGAGGGGATCGAAGTCCGCCCCCGCCCGGGGGCACACCGCGGCCATCACCTGATCCCCCGCCACAGGATCAGGAACCGCGTACACCGCCACCGCCGCCACCCCCTCCCACCGCGCGAGGATGTTCTCGATCATCGCCGCCGCCAGGTTCTCGCTGTCCACGCGGAGCCGATCGTCCGTGCGCCCCGCGAAGTAGAGGAACCCCTCCGCGTCCCGGTAGAAAAGATCCCCCGTCCAGTACCACCCGTCCCGCAGCCGCGCCGCATCCGCCTCCGCGTTGCGCCAGTACCCCTCGAAGGGCGTTCTGCCCTTGTTCACCAACTCCCCTATCGCCGCCTCCCCGTTCAGCAGCCGCCCGTCCGCCGCGAACACAGCGGACGGGCACTCCTCCCCCGTACCGGGATCCACCACCGCCAGCTCGTCCCCCGGCGCCCCGCGCCCGATCGCCCCGGCCGGTGTCCCCGGCGCCCGCTGGATCGCCGCGCCGCCCTCCGAAGAGCCGTAGCCCTCGATGAGCCGCACCCCGAAACGCTTCTCGAAGCGCGCCGCGTCCACCGCCCCGGCCTCCGTGCCGAAGCCCATCAGGAGGGGGTTCGCCGTGTCGTCGGGCCGCTCGGGCGTCGCCAGGATGTACTGCACCGCCCTGCCCACGTACGTGAAGTACGTCGCCCCATGCACCCGTACGTCGTCCAGGAACGCCGAAGCCGAGAAGCGGCGCCGCAGCGCCACCCCCGCCCCGGCCGCCAGCGCGGGCGCCCAGTCCGCGATCACCGCGTTGCCGTGGAACATCGGCATGCAGATGTAGTGGACGCCGTCCGGGCCGAGCCCGAAGTGGGTGACCAGGGACTGGCCCGCCGCCGCCAGGCGGCCCTGGCTGCAGATCGCGGCCTTGGGCGCCCCCGTCGATCCGGAGGTGAAGTAGAGCAGCATGCGGCTAGCGGGCGTCGCGGCCCGCGATATCTCCGGGCGCGCTCGTGCGTAGGGGGCGAGCAGGTCGGCGTACGCCTCCGTATCCGTCACCAGGACGCGTACGCCTGGGAGTTGAAGGCCGTCAAGGAGCGCCAGATGCGCCCGTTCCGTGATCAGGACCGCGCAGTCCGTGTGCATGATGTCGCGGGCCAGTTCCGCGCCCCTGCGCGTGGGATTGATGCCCGCCACGGCCGCACCCGCGAGCGCCGCCGCACTCAGCCACAGCGGGTACTCGGGGGTGTTGTCGAGCAGGACGCCGACGTGCGGCTCGGCCCCTCTCGGCAGCAGGTCGGCAAGGAGCGCCGCCCTCGCCGCCGCGCCCGCCGCGACCTGGTGGTGGGTCAGTTCCTGGTGCTCGAAGCGCAGCCCGGTGCGGTGGTCGCCCCAGCGCGCCTGCACGAGTTCCGCGACGGTACTCCCGGTGGACTCCATGGCCGCGCACCATAATTGATGGGCCGTCAGATGGGGAGAGCGGTGGTGGGAGGGAAGCTGAGCGTGGCTACGGGAAGTCCGATCCGAACAGGTCGTTCGCCGTCACCATGAAGAAGACGCAGAACGCGAGCATGAGGCCGAGGAAGCAGAGCTGGCCGACCGTGCTCGCCGCGTCCTTGACGGGGCTCGGCGCGTGCGCCGTCGCCTTCTCGGGGCGGTCGGCCGCGTAGTGCACGGTGACGAAGTCGCCCTCGATGGTCGTCGTGGAACCGTTCGCCTCCTCGAACCGGACGGGGTGGCCCGCGGACGGCGTGAACTCGTAGACGTGGTGCAGCGTCGTGGTGGTGCGGCCGTTGTCGCCGTGGCTGCTCGTCGTGGTGTACCTGTGCAGGCAGCGCGCCTCGGCCGTCAGGCCGCTCGACCACGCCCGTCGCAGCTCCAGGGAGCGCCTGACCACCTTGACCGCCATCGTGATCGCCACCGCCGCGATGACCGCGGGCACCGCGTAAAACATCAACTCCATGCTGTCCCCCGACAGTTGTCGTGCTTCGTCGCGCTTCGTTCGCGCTTCGTCGTCCTGCGCACACCGTCCCGGTCATGGACGGCGTGCGCAGAACCTACCCGCGGGGAGAGCCGTGGAGCCTCAAGCCCTGCTCAGAACTTGACGCCGCTCAGAACTTGGCGCCGCTCAGAACTTGACGTCGCTCAGAACTTGACGTCGGAGCAGGCGTAGAACGCGTTCGCCGTGTCGTGGACCGTCCACACCGCGACGATCACGTGGTGTCCGCTCCTGCCGCCGGGAATCGTCCCGGAGTGCGAGAGCGTGGCGGGCGGCTGCTGGCCGTTGTAGGGGACGTTCAGGAACGGGGTCGTCTCGAGAGCGGCCCGGGTCACCGGCTTGCTCTCGTCCCAGCCCTGCTTGGTTATGTAGTACTTGAAGTCGGTGGTGCGGTGGCGTGCCGTGAACTGCCAGCGGAAGCTGTAGTTCTGACCGGCGCTCACACTGGTCGTCGGCCAGGCGCCGCCGCCCGGCGCCTTCGGCTGGTTGAGCGAGTCGAAGCCGCCGATGCCCGCCGAGCAGATCTTGCCGTCGGCCGGACCGGACGCCGGGAAGCCCTTGGGGCCCTCGACGCTCTGCGGTTCGTACTGGATGGAACCGCAGCCGCTCACCGTGCCGTTGGCACAGTTGATCTGGCGGCTGGCCGGCAGGTCGGTGTAGCCGTGACTGCTCGCACCGCCGGACGAGAGCACGAAGGCCCCGACCGTGGCGGCGCCGAGCATGGACGCGTACGTCTTCTTGTTTCGCATGCTGCCGCTCCAGGGGAAACGTGGGGATTCCGGTGAGCCGTGCGCGCGCTGCGGCACTGCGGATGCAGTGAGTGCAGTGAGAGGTGAGTTCTGCGGTCTAGACCAAGCCCAGATTATGGGCGGTAGTTGAACATGTCCATACCAATAGTGGAGAGGATCCGATGGCAGCGATGGCGCGACTTCTCCACGAGATCGCCGTTGGGGTCGTCGTTCGTCGCCACCCACGCGGCCGCCCCGTCGGCCGTCCTGCCGCCCGCCAACTGGCGCTCGATCAAGCGGCGTTGGCGTACCTCCGCAGGTGCACGCACGTACCAGCACTCCCCCATGAGCCGCCGCGCGTCGCGCCAGCCGGGCAGGTCGCAGGCCAGGTAGTTCCCCTCGGTGACGACGAGCCGGGCGGTCGGCGTCACGCGGTGCCGAGCGGCAATCGGCTCGTGGAGGGTGCGGTCGTAATCGGGTACGTAGATGTCGTGCCCGGTGTCCTGGAGCACACGGGTGAGCAACGCGACGTATCCGCGGACGTCGAAGCTCGGCTCCGAACCCTTGCGCGAGGTGAGGGAGAGGCGCTCCAACTGGTCGTTGGAGAGGTGGAAACCGTCGAGCGGCAGATACGCGGCGCCCTCGCCGATCTCCTCCACCAACGCCCGCGCGAACGTCGACTTGCCCGCGCCGGGCGGCCCCGCGATCCCGAGGAGGGCGCGGGGCCGGTCGGCGGTCAGCTTCCAGGCGTCCCGGGCCAGGGCCGCGAGGGTGGGGGCGTCGGCATCAGGGGTGTGGTCAGGGGCGCTGTCATCGATCTCCATGTCCCGTATAGAACGCCACCGTCAGGTCCTTGACCAAGGCCTTGCGTTCGTAGTCGTCGAGCTCGACCAGGCCGCGGGTGGTCAGCCGGGTCACCGTGTCCTCGACGGAGTCCACCACCGAGGTGAGCACGCTGTCGCGGTGCCGTGCGTCCAGGGCGGCGACCCGGCGCAGGCGCATGGTGTCGGCGATCTCGGGGGCGTACTCGATCCGGGTCGGCTGGGCCGAGAAGATCTCGATGCCGACCGGCTCCGCCTCCGCCGCGAGCATCCGGGTCAGCGCGTCGCCCACGGCGTCCGCGTCGCGCAGGGTCGGGGTGTCGTCGTGGAAGGCGTCGGCCGGCAGCCGGGACAGGACGCGGGCCGTCGCCGCCTCGACGCACTCGCGCAGATACTCCTGGTGGTCGGCGACACCGAGCGTCGCCCGCGCCACGTCCTTGACCCGCCAGACGACGAGGACGACGACCCGCAGCGCGACCCCGCCCCGGTCCACCGCGGGCATCGGCTCACTGCGCCAGTGCCGCAGGCGTACGTCGACGCGGCGGCGCAGAAGGAGCGGGTTGACCCACATCAGGCCGGTACGGCGGATGCTGCCGCGATACCGCCCGAAGAGCGTGAGCACCCACGCCCTGCCGACCCGCCCCCGGGCCAGGCCCCCGAACCCGAACAGCGCGAGCGCGCCCGACCCGGCGAGCGCGGCCCACTGCGCGAGGCCGAGCCCGGCGTACGCGCCGTGCCCGCCGTACCCGTCCGCCCAGGGCA
>NZ_BAAAUG010000030.1:68793-70551 GCF_039533825.1 Streptomyces rectiviolaceus | reverse complement strand
CTCGCCGTGCTCGCGGCGGTGTTCGTGCCGCGGCTCCTCGACGACGGAGGCGGCACCCCGCGAGGGAAGAAGCCCGGCGGTGGCGCATCGAGCAGCTCGCCGCCGCCCTCCTCGTCCACGCCACCGGCGAACGAGGGCGCGCGCACCGCGCCCGCCGGACCCGGCAGTGACGTACGGACGGCGGCGCAGGCGGAGGGCGTCCGCGAGAAGAAATGGACGGCCGACGTCTCCGGCAGCGACGACGAGCGCTTCCTGCTGGGCGGCTGGCTGCACAAGGGGACGGCTGTCCGCGTCGACTGGCTCGGCGCCCGCGGCTACGACGCCGACACCGGCGACGAACTCTGGACCGTCAAGCCCCCGAAGGGCCTGCGGACCTGCTCGGCGTCGGCGGACCCCAGCGCGACGTCCGGCGGCATCGGAGCCCTCAGCTTCGGCAAGGACCCGTACCGGCAGAACGAGTGCACACGGGTCGGCGCCGTCGACACCGGCAGCGGGAAACTCCTGTGGGACAAGGACATCGGAGGCTCGAACGACGCCGGGATCACGCTGGGCATGACGGGCAGGGCGCTCGTCACCTCGGGCGAGCGCGGGGTCGTCGGCCTGGACCGCGCCACCGGCAAGGAGCTGTGGCACTACACCGCCGGGATCGACAACTGCGGTCTCTTCATCACGACGGTGGGCCCGCGCACGGTCGTCCTCCTCCAGAAGTGCCCGGGCCCGGAAGGCGCCGCCGCAAGCGCCAACACCGTACGGGAACTGGACGCCTCCACCGGTGAGGTGCGCTGGACGCACAGGCTGCCCGTCAACGTCACCGAGCCGCGCGTGCTCACCACCGAGCCGGTGGCGGTGTCGCTCGGCCGGGGCGGCGACGGCAGCAAGAACGCGCTGCTCGTCCTCGACCTCAAGGGGCGCGCGCACCACGAGGTCCCCGTGAACGGTCCGTACGGCGAACTCGACCTGGTCCGGGGCGAGGACGACGGCCGCATGCTGTCCGATGGCGACATCGTGACCGCGCAGACCAGTGGCCTCTCGGGCAGGCATCCCGAACTCGTCGCGATCGACACGGACACGGGCAAGGTCCGCTTCCACCGGCCGCTGCCGTTCGGCAGCATGGATCTGCTCTCGCTGGGCGACGGGAAGGTGACCGGCATGGCCGGCTTCGCCCACCCCGACGAACCGACCCGCGTCGTGCGCATCGACCTCGCCGACGGAGCGACCGACGGGGACGGCACGCTGCCGTACGTGGCGGACGTGGACGGCATCGGCAACGTGGTCGCGGCGAGCGGACGAAAGGTGATCGTCTTCGCGTCGAGTTCGAAGTCGCGGATCGGCGCTGTGGGATTTGGCTGACGTCACGTCAAACAGCTGACCGGCACGCCGTTTTGGTGGACGATGGGATCCCCAAGCCACGACTGAGACCGCGGCCGGGGCCGGCGAAAACGGTGAGGGTGATGACGCAGAGCAGCGTGTCGGTACGGTGCCCCGTCTGCCGGCGCGAGCATGTGTACGCGCCGCCGTCGTACCCCTGCGCGTGCGGCGCCCCCGTGATCCCGCCAGTGGCGCGCGGGGCGACGGTGACACCGGTGACGGACCGGACGTGGGCGGACGAGTGGGTGACCGTGCGGTGCCGGATGTGCGGGCGCCGGGACCAGTGGCCGCAGCCCGAGCTGGGGTGCGGGTGCGGGGCGGTGCTGCGCATACCGGTGCGTGCGGTGCAGGCGCCTTCGGCGACTCCCGCGCCCCCGGCCGCTCCGGGGG
>NZ_BAAAUG010000030.1:0-68773 GCF_039533825.1 Streptomyces rectiviolaceus | reverse complement strand
CGCCGCCCGCTCCGACCGCCCCGGGGGCTCCGACCGCCCCGGCGCACATCCCGCTGCCCCGGACGGCTCCGGCGCCTCGGCCCGCCTTCCAGCCGGTGCCGGTCCGTACGGCGCGGGACGCGGTGACGGTGGCGGCGCTGTACCTGCGTTGGCTCGGGTACGGGGACATCCGCGGGGCGGTCAAGCGGGCGCCTTCCGGGGTGCGGGTGGCGGCGCGGGGCATGCTCGCGCTCATCGAGCCGTCCGTGCAGCCGGCGTCGCTCCGTGACGTGGAGTGCGTATGGCTCAGCGCCATGGCCGATTCCGTCGGCTGCGTCTGCTTCTCCCTCGCGGGGTACGAGGAGGCGGCGCGCGCACGGGCGGACGCGCTGTCCATCCCCCTGTTCGTCATCGACCTCACGGGCACGCCACAGCCGGTGAACAGCGCGGCGGACGAGTTGGTCACCACGGGGCCAACGGCTACGGGGTGACCGGCATACTCGCCAGATGCGCATCCGCCCGGCCAAGAAGGCCGATCTCCCCACGCTCCAGGACATCGAACGCGCCGCGGGCGAACCCTTCCGCGCCCTGGGAATGGCAGCGATCGCCGACGACGAGCCACCCGGCATCGACGTCCTGGAAAGCTTCCGCCGCGCGGGCAGGGCCTGGGTGGCCACCGAGGCGACGATCACGGGCAAGGACGACGGCAAGGACGAAGGCAAGGACGAAGGCACCCCCGTCGCGTACCTCATCAGCGAACCCGTGGACGCCGCGGAGCACATCGAGCAGATCTCCGTGCACCCCCGAGCGGCGCGCCGCCGCATCGGCCGGGCCCTGATCGAGCACACCGCCGACCTCGCCCGCGAAGCCGGGAGGGAAGCCCTCACCCTGACCACCTTCGCGGACGTCCCCTGGAACGCCCCGTACTACGCCCGCATCGGATTCCACGTACTCGGCGAGGCCGAACTCACCCCGGGGCTGCGGAAGATCCGCGCCCACGAGGCCGAGCTCGGCCTCGACCGCTGGCCGCGCGTGGCCATGCGCCGCGAGCTCACCCACGGCGGCACTACGCCCCGTACCGCTCCCTGAGCTCGATCTTCCGCACCTTCCCGGACACGGTCATGGGGAAGCTCTCCAGGACACGCAGCCCGGCCGGGATCTTGTAGTGCGCCAACTGCCCCTCGCAGAAGGCCCGCAGCTCCTCCAACGTCAGCGGATCCTCCGAGTCCCGCAGGATCACGCAGGCCAGCGGAACTTCCCCGTACCGCTCATCGGCAACCCCCACCACCTGGACATCGGCGATCTTCGGATGGCCGTACAGGAACTCCTCGATCTCCCGCGGATAGATGTTCTCGCCACCCCGGATGATCATGTCCTTGATGCGGCCGACGATCTGGACGTAGCCGTCCTCCCGCATGACCGCCAGGTCACCGGTGTGCATCCACCGTCCGGCGTCGATCACCTCCGCCGTCCGCGAAGGCTCGTTCCAGTAGCCGAGCATCACGCTGTAGCCCCGGGTGCACAGCTCGCCGGATGTGCCACGCGGCAGGGTCACACCGCTGACCGGGTCGACCACCTTCACCTCGATGTGCGGCAGCACGCGGCCCACCGTGCCGGTCCGCCGCTCCAGGTCGTCCGTGCGGCGCGTCTGCGTCGAGACGGGGGACGTCTCCGTCATGCCGTAACAGATGGAGACCTCCTCCATGTGCATCTCGGCGACCACCCGCTTCATCACCTCGACCGGGCAGGGCGAGCCCGCCATGATGCCGGTGCGCAGTGAACTCAGGTCGTACGTCGTGAAGTCGGCGAGGTTCAGCTCCGCGATGAACATCGTCGGCACCCCGTACAGCGACGTACAGCGCTCGCGCTCCACCGCGTGCAGCGTGGCGGCCGGGTCGAAGGACGGCGCGGGTATGACGATGCAGGCGCCGTGGGACGTGGCGCCCAGATTCCCCATCACCATCCCGAAGCAGTGATAGAACGGCACGGGCAGGCACACCCGGTCCTGTTCCGTGTAGCCGACCGTCCGGCCCACCCAGTAGCCGTTGTTGAGGATGTTGTGGTGGGAGAGGGTCGCCCCTTTGGGGAAGCCGGTCGTGCCCGAGGTGTACTGAATATTGACCGGGTCGTCACAGCTCAACTCCCCTTCTCTATCGGCGAGTTCACGACCACCCACGGCCCCCGCCGCATCCAGCAGCTCGTCCCACGAACCGTCCCCGATGTAGTGGACGGACCTCAGCTCGGGGCATCCGGACCGCACCTGGTCCACCAGCGCCCGGTAGTCGCTCGACTTGTGCGACTGCGAGGCGACCAGGACCGTCACCCCGGCCTGCTTGAGCACGTACTCCAACTCATGGGCGCGGTAAGCCGGGTTGATGTTCACCATGATCGCGCCGATCCGCGCGGTGGCGTACTGCACGAGCACCCACTCGGCGCAGTTCACCGCCCAGATGCCGACGCGATCCCCCTTGGCGACACCGGCCCCCATGAAGCCCCGCGCCAACTGCTCGACGGCGGCGCCGAATTCGGCGTACGTCCAGCGCGTCCCCGCCGCCACGTCCACCAGCGCGTCCCGCTCCGGCCAGGCCTCGATCGCCCGGTCGAGGTTGCGCCCGATGGTGTCACCGAGCAGCGGCGTCGCGCTGACACCGTGGGCATACGACAGTTCGGTCACCGGAAGTCCTCCTCGCGGTACTCGGCGTCGGAGCCCGCGGCCGTGGCCTCGCGCAGCTCGATCCGGCGGATCTTGCCGGAGACGGTCTTGGGGAGCGGGCCGAACTCGATGCGGCGCAGGCGCTTGTAGGGGGCGAGGGCCGCGCGAGAGTGCTCGAAGAGCAACTTCGCGGTGTCCGGCCCCGGTTCGTGTCCGGCGGCGAGAACGATGTACGCCTTCGGAACGGCCAGCCGCACCGCGTCCGGCGCGGGCACGACCGCCGCCTCCGCCACCGCCTCGTGTTCGAGGAGGGCGCTCTCCAGCTCGAACGGGGAGATCTTGTAGTCGGATGCCTTGAAGACGTCGTCGGACCGGCCGACGTAGGTGATGTAGCCGTCGGCGTCGCGGGAGCCGATGTCGCCGGTGCGGTAGTAGCCGCCCGCCATCGCGTCGGCGGTGCGCTCCGGGTCGCCGTGGTAGCCGGCCATCAGGCCGACCGGGTTCGCGGTGAGGTCGAGGGAGATCTCGCCCTCCTGCGCTCCCGGCTCTCCGGTCACCGGGTCGAGGAGTTCGACGGCGAAGCCGGGCGTGGGCCGTCCCATCGAGCCCGCCTTCAGCTTCTGGCCGGGCGAGTTGGCGACCTGTACGGCGGTCTCGGTCTGTCCGAAGCCGTCCCTGATGGTGACGCCCCAGTCGCGGCGTACCTGGTCGATGACCTCGGGGTTGAGCGGCTCGCCCGCGGCGACGACCTCGCGCGGCGGTGTCCGCAGCTGGGTGAGATCGGCCTGGATGAGCATGCGCCAGACGGTCGGCGGTGCGCAGAAGGACGTGACCCCTGCCCGGTCCATCTCGGCCATCAGGCGGCCCGCGTCGAAGCGCGTGTAGTTGTGGATGAAGACGGTCGCCTCGGCGTTCCACGGGGCGAAGAGGTTCGACCAGGCGTGCTTGGCCCAGCCCGGCGACGAGATGTTCAGGTGTACGTCGCCGGGCTTGAGCCCGATCCAGTACATGGTCGCCAAGTGCCCGACGGGATACGACACATGAGTGTGCTCGACCAGCTTCGGGCGGGCCGTGGTGCCCGAGGTGAAGTAGAGCATCAGCGGGTCGTCCGCGCGGGTGACGCCGTCGGGCTCGAAGGTCTCCGGGGCGCCGTCGGCACCCTCGTACGAGATCCAGCCGTCCACGTCGGCGCCGACCACGATGCGGGTGTAGTCGCCGGGCACGTCGTCGAACTTCGCCGTGTCCTCGGGGCGTACGACGACATGGCGGGCGCGTCCGCGCGCGATCCGGTCCCGCAGGTCGACGGGGCCGAGCAGCGGTGTCGCGGGGATGACGACCGCGCGCAGCTTCATCGCGGCGAGGGCGATCTCCCACAGCTCGACCTGGTTGCCGAGCATCACGACGACGCGGTCGCCCGCGCGGACGCCCTGGGCGCGGAGCCAGTTGGCGACGCGGTTGGAGCGGGCGGACAGGTGCGCGAAGGAGAAGCGGGACTGGGGCCTCCCTGGCCTCCCCTGCTCGGGCGAGCCCGAGAGTTCAGGGACCGGCCCGTCCTCCTCGACGATGTGCAGCGCGGTCCTGTCGTTGTCCCGGGCGATGACGTCGAACCAGTCGAGCGCCCAGTTGAACCGCTCGGGCCGGGGCCAGGCGAAACCCTCGTAGGCGGCGGCGTAGTCCTCACGATGCCGCAGCAGGAAGTCCCGAGCCGTGCGGAACTGTTCCGTGCCGCTGCTGCCCGTAGTCGTCATTGCGCTCTCCTCGTCGCCGGTCCGATGCCCCGCGCCTTTGCCGGGCTCTTCGCCGGAGTCATTGCCGGACGCTACGTAACATCGTGTAATTCGTGATGCGGGTCTCACCACCCCCGGACGGGGGTGTCCCGACGTGAAAGGGCTGACGCGTGACGGCTGACGGAGGCGAGGCGGTAGCGATGCGGTCCGCTCTGCTGCGGCTGCGGCGCGGCACGGGGCTGCCGGTGGCCTTCGGGGGCCTCGTCGAAGGGCAGCGGCAGGTTCGGATCGGCGAGCTGACGGGCACGGGGACGCGGGCGCTGTGCGGGCTCGCGGTGTCGTCCGGGAACGGCTTGGGCGGAAAGGCGGTGGCGCTCTCGCGCCCCTGCGCGGTCACGGATTACCACGACTCGCGCCACATCAGCCATGAGTACGACAGCGCTGTGGCCGCGGAGGGCCTGCGCTCGGTGCTCGCGGTGCCGGTGGTCGTGCGGCGCAGGGTGCGAGGCGTTCTGTACGGGGCCCTGCGCTCGGCCCAACCGCTGGGCGACCGGACGCTGTCGGCGGCTGTGGCGGCGGCGCGGGACGTGGAGCAGGCCCTTGTCGTACGTGACGAGGTGCACGAGCTGCTCATGGCCGCGCGGGAGCCGCAGACGGGCGCCGGACCCGCCTGGGAGCAGGTCCGCGAGGCGCACGGCGCGCTCCGGGAGCTGGCCCCACGGATCGCCGACCCGGCCTTGCGGGCGGAAATACTGGCGGTGTGCGGCCGGTTGGCGTCGGCGGCCACGCTGCCGCCCGGACGGGAGCGGTCGGTGTCCCTCACGCCGCGCGAGGTGGACGTCCTCGCGTGCGTGGCCGGGGGCGTGACGAACGCGGCGGCGGCGCAGCGGCTCGGGCTGCGGCCGGAGACGGTGAAGGGGTATCTGCGGGCGGCCATGCGGAAGTTGGGGGCGCACACGAGGCTGGAGGCGGTGGTGGCGGCGCGGAGGGCGGGACTCCTGCCGTGAGCCCCGGGGCCCGGTATCCGACCCCCGGGCCGGTATCCCTGACGGGCCGAGCTCGACGACGGCACCTTACGCGGCGAGGCCGGCGGCGGATTGAATGGGACTGGGGATTGAATGGGCCTTGAGGGGGTGATGGGCATGGTGTCCACGGACCGTTTTCTCGCTTTCGCGGCGATGTCGCTGCTTGTGATCGTGATCCCGGGGCCGAGCGTCCCATTCGTGATCGGCCGGGCTCTGGCCCATGGCAAGCGCACCGCGGTGGCGACGGCGCTCGGCAACGTCTTCGGTTCGTACGTCCTGGTCGTCGCGGTCGCGTTCGGTGTCGGGTCGCTCGTCGAGCGTTCGGCTGCGGTGTTCATGGCGGTGAAGCTGGCGGGGGCCGCGTATCTGGTCTTCCTCGGCGTGCAGGCTTTCCGGCACCGCAAGGAGATGCGGGCCCAGTCCATGGGGACGGCCTCCCCCGGCGAGGCGCGCACCGATCTGCGTACGGTCATGGACGGCGCACTCGTCGGCGTCACGAACCCGAAGGGCATCGTGTTCTTCGCGGCGGTGCTGCCCCAGTTCGTCGACCACTCGGCGGGCCATCTGCCCGCGCAGATGCTGCTCCTCGGTCTTGTCCCGATCAGCATCGGCCTTGTCACGGACACGCTGTGGGGGCTGACGGCGTCCGCGGCCCGTTCCTGGTTCGCACGCTCGGACCGGCGCCTCTCGCTGATCGGCGGGGCAGGGGGCGTCACGATGATCGGGCTCGGCGTGACCGTCGCGGCGACGGGCCGGGCGGAGTGAGACCTCCGGGACTGCGCCGTTCGTTCGTTCAGCGCTCGATGACCGTGCCGAAGCGGATGTCGTACGTGGCGGCCCGGCTCATCGGACCGCGCAGCAACCGCTCGGCCTCATCGGTCAGTTCGCCGCGCTGCGCCTTGGTCAGGGTGCCGAAGGCCTCGAAGGTGAGCACGGCGGAGTCCTTGGCTTCTCCCGCGCCCTCCTCGATGCGCCACACGCCCGCGAGGAAGCCGTCGACGAGGAAGACGCTGTAGGCGAAGTTCCCCTTCCAGGTGCGACCCTTGTACTCGGGCGGCACGACCCGGCTGCGGTCGGCGTGCGACAGGAGGAGGTTGTCGAACTCGGGCAGGAGGCGCGCCGGGGCCGGGGTGTCCGCGTCGGGGCGTGGCGCGTCGGGGAGGTCGAAGAGCTCGACACCGCTCTCGTCGCGGAACGTACGCAGTTGGGGCCGCAGTCGCTCGAAGGCCTCCCGCAGCCGCGTGAGGCCCGCCCAGGTCTGCATGTCCTTGACGGACGCGGGCCCGAAGGCGGCGAGGTAGCGCAGAACGGTGGCGTCGGGCGCGGGCACAGGATCGCTCGGGCGGCCGAGCCAGTGCTCGGCGGTGGTGAGCGCGACCTGCCCGCTGCGCCGCCACAGGCCGCGCGGGGTGACTTGGACCAGCGGCAGCGAGCAGCGGGCGGCGACGGCGAGCGACTGCGGGTCGGCGTCGGGCCAGCGGGGCAGCAGGACCTCCCGCAACTGCTTCATCGTCCGCGGCTCCTCCTCGACGGCGGCGCGGGCGAGCGAGGCGAGCTCCCCCAGGTCGACGCCGGTCAGCCCCTTGCGGAAGGCGTGCAGTTCACGGTCGCGCGCGCCTTGCACCAGCGGGCGCAGGGTGAGGGCGTCGTCGGCGGTGTGCAGGTGGATGGTGGAGCGCATGGTGACGATGCGTACGAGATCGCGCGCGGCCAGAAGCCCGGACAGGTCCTCCGGGTCGAACCCTTCGAGCCGTGCGGCGAGGGCGTAGTAGGGCGGCTTCACGTTCTGCGCCTGGAGGCCGATGAGGTGGGCGACGGCGCTCGCGACGGAGAGGCCGGCCGAGCGGCGCAGGAGGAGTTGACGGTCGAGGGTGGCGCGGTTGAGGGCGCGCGTGCTGAGTACGGGGGCGGTGTGCTGACGGGCACTCGCCCGGGCGGCCTTCGGCCGGGCGGCGCCCGCAGTCTTCGGCGTCTCTGCCTGGTGTCCCGTAGTCCTCGGCGTTCTCGGCGTCTTCGGCGTCTTCGGCGTCTTCGTCATGCTCCGCACGCTAGCCGGACTTGCGGACATCCACTGTCCGCAAGCGTGGGGAGAGATGCGTGGAGAGATGCGTCGAGAGGTGCGCTGATATGTCGCCCCGCCGAGGACTTTTGAGGCGTATATCCTGCTTCGCAGCAGCTCGCAGCAGCAGCCAAGACACACGTTCGGCACCATTCGACACCGTCCGACACCGTCCGACACCGGAGGCAGCCAGCATGGCGGAGCGCAGGGCCCGGCCCGTACCGAGCGCGAAGAGGCACGGCTGGCGGCGCACCGGCCCGGCCAGGACCGCTTCGGCCGCAGGGAACGGGGACTCCGGAAACCCCGGCGCCACGCCCGAGCCCTCCTCCCCCGCACCGGCGGACGCAGCGAGCGTCGTGCAGGCCGCGCTCTACCGGGACGGGGTCCGCGTCGCGACGCCCTCCTCCCTCGCCGACACCTTCCGGGAGCTGCGCGAGCAGCACGACGGCATGGCATGGATCGGTCTCGCCCGGCCGACGGAGTCCGAACTCCTCTCGCTGGCCGCCGAGTTCGACCTGCATGAGCTCGCCGTCGAGGACGCGTTGGAGGCCCACCAGCGGCCGAAGCTGGAGCGCTACGGCGAGACCCTCTTCGTCGTCCTGCGCGCGGCCCGCTACCTGGACGCCTCGGAGGAGGTCGACTTCGGCGAACTGCACGTGTTCGTGGGGCCCGACTTCGTCATCACGGTGCGCCATGGCGCCGCCCCGGACCTGACCGCCGTACGCCGCCGCCTGGAGGAGAGCCCGGAACTCCTCAAACTCGGCCCGGAGGCGGTCCTGTACGCGATCCTGGACGCGGTGGTCGACGGGTACGCCCCCGTCGTGGCCGGCGTCCAGAACGACATCGACGAGATCGAGACCGAGGTCTTCGGCGGCGACCCGGAGGTCTCACGGCGCATCTACGAACTCTCCCGCGAAATGGTCGAGTTCCAGCGCGCGACCCGCCCCCTGGTGGCCATGCTGCACTCCCTGATGGCGGGCTTCGCGAAGTACCGCACCGACGAGGAACTCCAGCGCTACCTACGCGACGTCGCCGACCACGTCACGCACACCAGCGAACGCGTCGACGGCTTCCGCCAGGCCCTCACCGACATCCTCACGGTCAACTCCACGCTCGTCACACAGCAGCAGAACGCGGAGATGCGGGCGCTTGCGGAGGCGGGGTTCGAGCAGAACGAGGAGATCAAGAAGATCTCCTCGTGGGCGGCCATCCTGTTTGCTCCCACGCTGGTCGGCACGATCTACGGCATGAACTTCGACGAAATGCCGGAGCTGCACTGGGCCTTCGGCTATCCGTTCGCGATCGGCCTGATGGCCGTGGTCTGCGTCAGCCTGTACTTCATCTTCAAGCGGCGGGACTGGCTCTGAGCCCTCAAGGGCGATGGGTGGCTGTTGTCCGCGGTGCCGTCAGCCGCCGTCTCTCCGGCCCCATGAGCCCGTGCCCCGGAGCCGGGAACGCGGCCCGGAGCAGGAAGGAGCCGTCCGGCGTCGGGCCCGCGGCGAGTGCGCCGTCCAGGATGCGGGCGCGTTCGCGCAGACCGGTGAGGCCGTGGCCGCCGCTCGGCTCGGAGGCGGCTCCTCCGGTGGTCTCAGGCGCGGCTTCACCGGTGGTACCCCGGGCCGACGCGCTACGGACCTCGACGACCAGACAGGTGTCGCCGTCCACGGACTCCACGCGCAGCGCGACCGGGGCGCCGACGTCGCCGTGTCTCAGTACGTTGGTCAGTGCCTCCTGCACGGTGCGGTAGGCGGCGAGCTCCACTGTGGCGGGCCAGTACACCCTGTCCCCCGGGGCGATGGTCAGGGGCTGCACCGTGAGTCCGCTGCGCTCGACGAGGGCTGGGATGTCGGCCAGGCGGGAGCCGAGGGGCACGCTCGCCTCCTCAGGGTGCTGTTCCCGCAGCGCCCTGACCAGGTGCCGCATCTCGTCCAGGGCACGCAGGCTCACCGTGCGGATCAGTTCGGCCTCCTGACGGGTGTCCGCGTCCGGGGCCCGCCGGGCCAGCGCCGCCGTCCTGACCGAGATCAGGCTCATCTCGTGCCCCACCACGTCGTGCATCTCGCGTGCGAGCGCGGCCCGTGCGCCCTCCTCGACGGCGGCGCGCTCACTCCTCAGGGCACGCTCGTGGCTCTGCCGCAGGGCAAGGACCTGTTCGGCCACGCGGGCCCGGGAGCGCAGCAACTGCCCGAGCGCCGCCGGTGCCGCCCCGAACACCGTGCAGTACACCAACGCCTGGAGCACGTCACCGGACGCGTGCGGCGATCCGACGCGCCACAGCAGAGAGTCAAGGAGTTCGGCGACGGACACCACGACCGCGCACAGCGACGCCGCCACCAGGGGTAGTACTCGTGCCGCTGCGACCAGGGCCACCAGGGCGGCGAGTTGCATGCCCGCCGGGAGCGCGGGCAGCGTCAGGACGAGCACGAGCACTGGCCGACGCCGCCGCCACGGCAGGGCGGCCAGGGCGAGCACCGTCAGCACGAGGCCGTACGGGCCCGGCTGCTCCTTCTCGCCTTCGAGGAGTTCCACCAGCAGGTCGGTGCCCGCGAGGAGCAGTACAGCGGCCTCAGTCGCGCAGCGGCGCGCGAACGGTGGGAGCCGAGGCTTGGCCGGAATCATCGGGCCGGTTCCGGCGTCGGCAGTCCGCCGTCGCGTCCCGGAGCCGGCCGAGACCCGCCGACGAGACCGGCCTGATAGGCGATGACTGCGGCTCGTACGCGGTTGTCCGTGCCGAGCTTGGCGAGCGTGGCGCTGACGTGCTCCTTGGCCGTACCGGGAGTGATGGCCAGCCGTTCGGCGATCTCCGGGTTGGACAGGCCGTTGCCGAGCAGCGCGAGCACCTCGTGCTCCCGGGCGGTGAGCCGGGCCAGACGCTCCCGCAATTCACCTGATGCGGTTCGCTGCGCGGCACGGGACGTGTCGTGTCCCGGCAGGTCGCGTTCCAAGGCATCGGGGCCGGGAGGTGTCCGGGCGGCGGTCGTGGAGGCGTACCCCTCCACGACCGCCGCGGCGATGGAGGGGGAGAGCACTACACCTCCCACCGCTGCCGCGCGCACGGCGCGGATCAGGTCGTCCGGATCGCTGTCCTTGAGCAGGAAGCCGTCCGCCCCGGCGCGCAGCGCGCGCACCACGTACGCGTCGGCGCTGAAGGAGGTCAACATGACCACGGCCGGCGTCGGAATGCGTCCCTTGAGGTCCTCGAGCACCGCGAGGCCGTCACGTTGGGGCATCCGGATGTCGAGCAGTACCACGTCGGGGGAGTGCGCGGCCAGGGCCTTGAGCACGCCGTCCGCCTCGCACGCCTCGACCACGCGTACGTCCCCGGCCGTCTCCAGGACCATGCGCAATCCCGTACGAAACAGTTCCTCGTCATCGACGATCACGACGTCGATGACGTCGTCAGGCCGACCCGCCCGTCTGTCCGCCACTGTCCTGGTCGCCCCCGTTGTCCCCCTGTTGATCAAGTGTCCATCATGGGATTCTCGTCCTGCCTTGTGCAAGCCGGACGAGTGCGAACCGGGGTGATCAGCCCATTCCAGGGCTAAACATTGCAAAACGCGCTGTTCTAGGACCCGTTATTCCAGGACCCGCTCCGCCCGGAAGACCAGCGGCATCAGCACGAGCAGCACGGCCGTCAGCACCACGGTGCCGCTCACGTACCAGCCCGTCATCGTCGTATACGCGTCCGGCGCCAGGCTGCCGGCCGTCGTCGCCCCCAAGGCGGGGAAAAGGGCGATCGCCCGCGCGAGCCCTCCGCCGAGCCCCGCGGTCGGCCGCAGCCCCGCGGGCCAGCGAAAACCGACGAACACGGTGGCGGACGCGGCCCACAGCACGGAGGCGGCCGGGACGAGCAGCCCCAACAGCAGGTATCCGGCGCTGAGATGAACACTGCTGCCGCCGAGCGTGAGGGCGGCCCAGGCGAGTCCGGTGAAACTGAGTACGAGGACGAGCCAGGACAGCACCCCGGTGATCAGCGCGCACGCGGTGTAGGCGAGGTACACGGAACGCAGACGGACCGGTGTGGCGAGCAGCGCCTCCATGGAGCCGCCCGCCAGGTCCCCTGAGACGACGGCGCGGCTGACCGCCCCCGTGATCAGCGCGGCGGCCACCCCGAGCAGGGTGGGCGCGGCGAGCAGTGCGGTGCTCAGCGCGCGGGCGGTGGCGGAGTGCAGACCGGCCACGGCGACCAGGCCGTTGTCGGCGGCGACGAGTTCTCCGTGGACCGCGTCGGGGAATATGTGCGGCAGCACGAGCAGCAGGGCGACGAGGCCCGTACCGGCGGCCGCGGGGACGAGCAGGGCCTGGCGGCCCTGGTGGCGCCAGGTGCGGACGAGTAGGGCGCCGAGGAGTCCGCCAGTGGTCATGAGGAATCGTCCAGGAGTTGGTGGATGGCGGTTTCAATGGCAGTTCGAGTGACGGTCTCAGTGCCGGGCTCCGTGATGTCGGCGACACCTGCGGAGACGGTGTCCACGGAAACGCGGCCTTCGGAGACGGGGCGTACGTCGGTGACCTCGACACCTCCGGCGACGAGCCCGGCGATGTGCTCACCGATCGTCGTGCCCTGCCCGAGCTCGGCCCGCTCCCAGGCTCCGCCGCCGCGCGAGGTGCGCAGGTCGTACGCAGACGGCGACGCGGCCTGTTCCGCTTCTCCCGCCGCGGGCAGTCCGTGGAGCGCCCCGCCCTTGAGGACCAGCAGGTGTGAGGCGAGCGTCATCGCCTCGGGCACGCTGTGCGTGGAGTAGAGGACGGTCTTGTGCGCGCCCCAGGAACGTACGAGTGCGCGGGTGTGCTCGGCACTGACCGGATCGAGCCCCGTCATGGGCTCGTCGAGCAGCAGGACGTCCGGGTCGGTCAGGGTGAGCCTGGCCAGGTCGGCCCGTTGGAGCTGGCCCCTGCTGAGCCGGGCTGTACGCCGGCCGAGCAGCCCTTCGATGTCGAACCGCGCGGCCGCGTCCCGTATCCGCTCGGTGTGCAGCGCCCTGTCCAGGCCCTGCACCCGGGCCCAGAACTCCAGGTTGTCCCGCACGCTCAACTGCGGGCTGAGCGCGGCGCGGTGGGTCAGCACGCCGATCGCGCGCTTCGCCTCACGGTGGGTGGCCAGGTCGGTGCCACCGAGGAGAACCCGCCCCGCGAGCGGCGGCAGGATACCGGCCAGGACCCGCATGAGCGTGGTCTTCCCGGCGCCGTTGCGCCCGAGCAGGACATGCACCCCAGGGGCGAGTTCCGTGTCGATGGGGCCGATGACCGGGCGTCCGCGGTACCCGGCGACGACCCCGTCGAGGCGTACCCCCGTCACGGCGCGTCGAAGAGGGTGCCGCGCTGCTCGGCCGTCAACTCGCTCTCGTCGACACGACGGAGCAGCGACAGATGCCGACCCGCCTTGCACATGCCCAGCCGGCGCGGGCCGAGCCGGATGGTGGTCACTGAGGCTCCGTGGACCCAGCTTCCCCAGAAGACGTGGTCCTTGCCGCACGCGATGATGGTGTCCGCAGCCATGTGTCTCTCCTTCAGCCGAGGTGGGGGGTATACGTCGGTTCTCTGCCGGCTTCACTGGCTTTCCCGGCTTCACCAGTTCCACCGGCCTCGTCTGCCTCATCTGCCTCATCGAGGTCTTTGGGCTCTTCCGTGACCGAGGTCTTTCGCCCGTCCTGCGGTACGGGGTCCGCGAGTTCCACGCGATCCGGCGTCGCGGCGACCGCGGCAGCACCGATCATGATCAGGCTGAAACTCCACAGGCCGATGGTCGCGATGATGGCGCCGTGCAGCAGAACATCCATCTGGAAGGCCAGCTTCCGCCAACGCTCCGGACCGATCAGCAACGCGGCGATCACCACCTCAATGATGATCGCACCCCAGGTCATCGCGCTGACCAGCAGTCCATTTCCGGACATGTTCAGCAGGGGTGCCGCGAAGGGCTTGGCGACACCGAAGACCGGGTCGCGCAGCACGTAGTACTCGGCCGAACCGTTCAGCCAGTCCGGGACGCCGAACTTGCTGATGCCGGACTGCAGATAGAGGATCACCAGTTGTACGCGCAGGGCCCAGAAGGCGGCGAACGCCACCCCTCGGCGGCGCGGCCCGAGCACGGTGGTCGGCCGCTGCCAGTGCCAACGCCGGTCGTCGGCCAGGCCCATGAGGATCAGGAGCAGGCAGACGATCCGCGCGATGGCCTCACCGCCGTCGGGCAACGCGGTGCTGACCCCGATCGAGTACGCGATCCAGGCGTGGATCCACACTGTCCAGCGGGGCCGGTATCCGCTGGCGACCAGGGCGAGCAGTGCGACCATGATCCAGCGACGCCACTCCTGGGAGACCGCGTCACCGCCCACGCAGTACGTGGAGATGGCCTGCACGCCCGCGCAGTGCGGGTAGGGCTGCTCACCGAGGAGGGGGTGGAGCAGCGCGGCGGACGGCGTGAGCGCCAGCGTGATCAGATGCGCCACGGCGATGATCGTGCGGCCACAGCCGAACCACACCGACCGTGGGTCGAAGCGTCGCAGCGCGTGGTCCACGGCGTAGGGAAGGCTCCCGGGCGAGGTTGCCGTCGCTCGCGCGGCCACCTTCTTGTTCCTGTCGGTCATCGACTTGTTTCTGTCGATCTTCGCCGTCTCAGTCATCGCACCGGATCCGCAGGTGCGCCGCGCGGGTCACGCGCGAGGTGTCGGACAGCAAGTCGCGGTAGGCCCAGGGCACGGGCCGCTGGTTGGTCACGATGACGTCTCCGCAGAGCGAGGGAACGGGCGAGGGATTGGTCACCGCTGCGGCGGGCCGGGCCGCGGCCGTGCGCAGACAGTCGTCGTTGGAGCCCTCGCAGGTCTCCCAGTGATGCACTTTGGAGGCGAGCAGCGCCTCCTCGGGACCTTGGGCGCGCTGCCGCCGCGAGAGGCCGAAGAGGTTCTCGGCCTTGCCCTGTGGGGTCAGCGAGAGGTTCTCTGGCCGCGCTCCGCCGCCGTGCGGCCGGTAGGCGCCGAACTGCTCGCTCTGCGGGTCCTTGGTGAAGAAGGCCCAACCCTGCGGAACGAACGCGGAGAAGGCGGTCTTCACAGGGGGCATCCATGGCTGCGTGGTCACATTGCGCGGCATGGCGAAGTAGATGGAGGCGGCCAGGACGGCGAACAGCGCGGCGGCGGCCGTGACGAAGGCCCGGCGCTCTCGCTGTACGGCCTGGGACGTGTCTCTCATGTATTTTTCCTCGGACGTGTGGGGTGCCGCCCGCCGGGGAGGGCGGCGCACCCCACACACGGTGTTCACGGAGCCTCGGCGCTCAACGCGCCTTGCCCACCGCGACGTTTACAGAGCCTTGGTCACCGCGACGTTCAGCGCCTCGCGGGTGAACTGCGAGGTGTCGTCGGCGGGCCGGTAGGCAACCACCACGACCACGCCGACCTCGGCGACGGCCGCCACCGTGGTGGCCACCGTGCCGGTCTGGAGAACGACGTTGTCCGTCTTGACCCAGAAGGAGCCGCGCGCGACGCCGTCGGGGAGCGACTTCTTGTCGGTCACCTTGTTCACGTCGGCCGCGAGACGGGTGAGCGCGGCGTCGACCTTGTACGGGTCGCCGCTCTGCACGTTCTCGGTGACGGCCTTGTGGAACTGCGGGTCGGCCTTGCCCAGCGCGCCCGTGAAGGCGGCCGTCTTCGCCGCGTGCCGTCGTCATTGTCTTGCCCGATGCCGCCCCGCTCCTCGATGCGGCGTGGCGTATCGACCCGGCTCTGGTGCGTCGTGGGGTGCCGGCGCACGTCTCGCTCCTCTATCCGTTCGTGCCGGAATCGGCGCTGACAGATCAGGACGAGAAGGGCGTGCGTTCCCTGGCTGCGAGTTTTCCGGCAGCTGAGCTGCTCTTGGAGGAGGTCGTGACGGCGTCCGGCTTCGTCGCCGTCACCGTTCCGGGACTCCAGACGATCGTCGATGCGTTCCGCGCCCAGTGGCCCGGGTTGCGCCCGTACAAGGGCCGCTTCGGGGCGCAGCCCGCCGCCCATGTCACGGTCGCCATGGGTGCGGACAACCCGACAGCTGCCGCCCATGTCCGCGCTGCGATCGGCGGCCTGCTGCCGCTGCGCACCCGTGCGGCGGCGGTCCAGCTGGTGGTGCTGACGGAGGAAGGCTGGCAGCCGCGGTTCACCGTGTCGCTCGGCATCCCGGACGGGCCGTAAAAAAACACGGCCCGCCAGCCCCTCGCTCCTGGCCGCGAACACAGCCCGAGGTCGGCACCCCGTCCTCGGCCGCGCTCTGCGCCCCCGCGACCTCCCCGCACTGCTGCGCTACTGCGCTGCTGCTGTTAGCGGGGCATCGCAGGCCCGTTCACCTTCTCCGGCCACTGCGCCCCGGCGTCGGCCGTCTTGGCTGAGGGGTGATCCCCGATCAGCGGCGGCCGGTGGCCAGGATGACGAGGAACTGGCCGCCGCCCGCCTCGACGCCGGCGGTCACCGGCACCCCCGGTAGCAGTCGGGAGAACCGGTCCACCAGCCAATCCGCCGCCTCTTGGGCGTCCTTCCTGGTCGGACAACGGCCCACCATCTCGCGGCCCCCCTTGCGCTCCAGCCTGTCGCCAACGGCGATCAGCGGCGCGGGTTCGACTACGTACAGGCGCTCCGGCCAGGCGATGACCACTTTGACCGCACCCTTGCGGCTATTGCACCCGCGGTGCGCGAGCCGCTCGGCGACCTTGGCCTTCCGGTCGGCGGTCCGGCTGTCGACACTGGGCCCCCGCGGGTCGTTCACCGACTCGTCGGGGTCGACCGGTTCGTCACACACCCAGCAGCGCCAGCCGTCGCGCTCGGCCACATCATCAAGAAGACTCATCCAGGCAAACTAGCCTGCCCGGCCTCCACCCGCGTACCAGGGGCGCGCGCCCTCGTCCGTGACGGTCGCGCCCCGTCACCACGCCTCCGACTCCGAAGCGGGTCCCTCCGGGATCGTGGCCTTGCCTGCCTTGGCCCGTATCCGCAGGGCGAGCAGGGGGAAGACGAGGACGGAGACCATGGCGGCGCCCACCAGGGCCGCCGCCTCCCCCTTTTCCAGGACCCCCTCGTCCAGGCCGATCGTGGTGATGGCGACGACCAGCGGCAGGCAGGTCGAGGAGTACAGGGTCAGGGCCCTGCGGTCGGAGGGGTTCAGGTCGCGTGGTGCCAGTGCGTAGGCCGGGAGTCCTCGTACGACGAGGAACAGGAGCAGGAACACCGGGAGCAGCAGGAGGGCCCGGCCGCCGTCGAGCAGTGAGGCGAGGTCGAAGTTGATGCCGGTGACGATGAAGAACAGCGGGACGAGGAAGCCGAAGCCCATGGCTTCCACCTTGCCGAGGACCTCCTCGCCGCTCTCGGGGGCCGCCCCTTGGAACACGAGCCGGGTCAGCAGACCTGCCGCGAAGGCGCCGAGCAGTACGTCGAGGCCGAACGCGTGCGACAGGGCGAGCATCGCGACGAGCAGCAGCATCACGAAGCGGACGGCGAACTGACCGCTGGTGTGCAGCGTCGTACGGATGATCTGGGCGAACCAGGGTGGGTGGGGGCGCAGCGCCCAGTAGATCGCCGCCGCCGTGATGACCGCGAAGGCGGCGAGTACCACGGTGGAGACTCCTGGATCGCGGCCGCTGAGCAGTACCGCCATGGCGATGATGGGCGCGAACTCGCCGACCGCGCCGAAGGCCATCATCACGGTGCCGAAGCGGCCGCGCAGATCGCCGCTGTCGCGCAGGATCGGCAGGACGGTGCCGAGGGCTGTGCTGGTGAGCGCGGTGCCGATGACCACGCTCTTGGAGAGGTCCATGCCTGTCAGGGCCAGTGCGATGCCCAGGCCCAGGGCGAGGGAGACCACCCAGGCCCAGACGGAGCGGCGCAGGGTGTCGCCGCGGATGGCCGCGAAGTCGATCTCGTACCCGGCCAGGAAGATGAGCATGGACAGGCCAAGCTCCGAGAGCGTGTCGATGACCTCGTCGTGCTGTGCCAAGGCGAGTACATCGGGGCCGATGAGGATCCCGAGCACGATCTCGAAGATGACCAGGGGGATGCGGACCCAGCGGCCGGCCCCGTACGCGAGGAGGGGCGCGAGCACGGCGATGGCCATGATCAGGATGAGGGTTCCCGGATGTGTCATGCCGCTGTCCGCTTCCCCCGCGCGCAGGTCCGTGACGTTCCGTCGTGCACGGCCGGTCAGCCCTTGGGGGCGGCGGCCGCGATGCCGACTCCGTTGTCGGTGTGGGCGTCCTCGCCGCACGCGGTGGCAAGCAGCAGGGTGGCCGCGAGGGCGACGGCGAGTCGGGTAGGGGTACGGGTCCGTGGACGGGTGCGCATGGTTCGAGCCTCGGGGTGGTGGAGGCGTACCGCATGTGGGGCGGACCGAGCGGGCGATCTGTGGCTCGCCTCAGGGGATGAAGCCGTCACGCACACCGCCGTTGTGGCGGCGGTGTGCGTGGTCAGGGCGAACTGCGGGGCAGGGGGCGGCTTCCGACGGGGGGGAGGGGCGGCTTTCGGCCTGGCGTCGGGTGCCCTCAGGCGGTTTCGGCGGCGACAGGCCGGGCGCCTTCGGGCCGCTCGCCGCCCAGGAACTCCACGACCGCCAGCAGGAACAGCAGGCACAGGGCGATACCGACCACGACCCAGCCGGTCGGGTAGGACCACAACAGGTAGATGAGGAGCGCGGCGGCCACCAGCACCCAGGTGATCCAGGTGCGGTAGCGGCGTACGAAGGGACCGACGGGGCCGAGCCGCATCCCGGCGCGGTCCGCGGTGGACCGTACGGCTCCGATCCCGGCGGTCCACAGGCCGCGCACCAGGCCGGCGCGGCGACCGCCTCCGGTGAGCCAGGCGGCCAGGGCGACCACGACACCGAGCGCCACGACCATGCGGACCGTGGTGAACAGGAAGTGGGTCATGGTGTCGTACACCGCAGCGGCCGCGTCCTGCGACACGTTCGCGGGCAGCCGGTCGAGATAGAGCACACGGAAGACGCGCAGCCCGATCCCGAGCAGGCCGGTGGCCACGGCGACGGCCAGCACCGCGGTGACCAGGGACCTTCTCCTGCGTACGGAGAGCAGGACGCCGGCGGTTACGAGGACCAGGGCGATGACGGGGAGCCAGTTGCCTGCCAGTTGCAGCAGCCGCACATACGTCTTGGCCTTGCCGATCTCCTCCGACCTGACGAGCGTGAACTCGGTGTGGACCTCGGGGATCCGGCCCGCGACCGTCATTCCCTCGTCGACGAGGCGTTGCTTGACGCGGTCGACGAGGGGCGCCAGATCGAGGGTGACGTTGTCTCCCGCCAGCTTCACCGCGCCCCCGCCGCTGCCGGTCAGGGCCTTGTCGAGTGAGCTGTGGGCCTGCCGGTTGATCTGCTTCCAGATGTTCTCGAACGCGTCCGACCCGGCCACGGCACGTGCCTTGTCGTGCACGAAGCTGCGGACGGCGCCCTCCAGGGAGTCGCCGAGCTTGCCCAGGGCCTTCTCCAGGCGGGGCCGGTCGGCGGCGGGGGCGTCGGAGAGCAGTGTCGCCAGGTCGAGGCGGGACATCAGCGCTTCCGTGGCGCGGTCGGCGACGGCATCCCGCACATCGGGGTCGGAGGCGAGCGGGCCGATCGTGTCGACATATCGGTCCGTGTCACCGACCGTGTCGGCCGCCCAGGAGGCGACGACGGCGAGCGGCGCGAGCACACATCCGATCACGATGAGCACCGCGGCCAGGAACGACCGGCCCCGGTGCCGGCTGCCGCCCTTGGCGCGCTCGGACTCCAGCGCCGCCACCCGGCCGCGCAACTCCTTCAGTTCGGCCTGCTCCTCGGGGCTCACGGGCTTCTTGTCGTCCGTCATCGTCGCTCGAGCAGCCTGCCCAGGTCGCCGGTGACCGTCGCGCCGCGTCGTCCTGGCGGGTCGGCCGGGGGCAGCGTGATGTCCGGCTCGGACTGGGCGTGGTCGGACATCGGAACCCCTTGCCTGCGGCAGACGTTGAACCGCGTCGCCCGTCCCCGGACGACGCTCTGCCCTCAGCCTCACCGGAGACCGGTTACGCCGCCATTCGGGTCACTCCATATGGGCTCGCACATCCCGGCCGGTGAGAGGAAGCACCGACGCGCGCCGACGCGACGTGAAACCGCGCGGGTCACATCACGCTTCCGGCCGGGTGTCCGCCCGGGTCGTCGGCCAGCATGATGACGGCTTTGATCCGCTTGCCCACCGGTTCACGCCGCATCTCCAGACTCCGGCACACACCCGTCACGATCTCCAGGCCGTGCTGACCGACCCGGCCGGGTTCGGCGGCACGGGCTGCCGGCAGCGTCGGGTCGGTGTCCCACACGCTGATCTCCACGCCACCGCCTATGACCTCCAAGTCCAGGAGGCACGGGCCGGGCGCGTACTTGTACGCGTTGGTGACCAGCTCGCTCACCACGAGCTGCACCGTGTCCATCACCCGCGCGGAGACCGGGAGGCCGTGATCGGCCTGGACCACGGTCAGGAACTGGCGGGCGGCGTCCCGGGCAGCGGCCACCGGCTCACTTCCCATGAACGCCTCGGTGGACAGCATCGGGCGGCCGAATAGCGGCTGAGCTTCGTTGTCGTGCACCACTGCCTCACACCGCGCCCTTGTCCTGAGTCCGCCGACTGACCGCCATCTACCCCCAAAACGACCCCACAAGCAGTCCTCGCCATAGGCGCCCCGCGAACGGCGATTCCACGCACGCCCTCACCACCCTTCAGCAGGCCCGCACCGACCTGCTGTCCCTGCCCGACCCCGATCACCGCATGGCGGGCCGGGCCACCGCCGCGCTCGGCCGGACCCTGGACCACCTGGGCCGGACCGAGCAAGCCGTACCCACCCGGCGGGAAGCCGCGCGAACCCTGCGGGAGTGCGCGGCGTACGCGATGGGCAGCCGCTCGTCGAGGAGCTGCGCGCCGCGGAAGGACCGGACGGGACCTGAGCAGCGGCCGGGCAACGCTCCACCGGCGTGGCTCGGGAACCCTGCAACCGCGCTAGCGCGACGACTTCCCCGTCTCCGTCACCGGCCGGTCCCGCCGCAGGTCGTCGAAGAGGCGGGCCGACCTCTTGGCGTCCCACTTCAGTACGTTGCCCTTGGAGGTCGGGACGCCGAAGCCGGACACGGGCACGTTGATCTGCTTGCCGTGTCCGCCCGCGACGCTCTGCACGGCGCGGAACATCCCGCTGAGGTCGCGCAGGCTCATGTCCTTGTCGACGATGAGCGTGTCGAGCCCGGCCTGCATGGCCGGGCCGATCTCCGTCGGGTCGAAGAGGGTGTTGGGGCGTGCGGCCTGGTGGGCGAGGGTCGACAGGAACTTCTGCTGGTTCCTCGACCGGCCCAGGTCGCCCTCCTTCTCCTGGTGCCGCTGGCGGACGAAGGCGAGCGCCTGCTTGCCGTCCAGGGTGTGGCAGCCCTTGCGCAGGTCGGCTCCCGACTTCTTGTCCTTGATGTCCCGGTCGAGGCACATCCGAACGCCGCCGATGGCGTCGACGATGTTCACGAACCCGGCGAAGCCGATCTCCGCGTAGTGATCGATGCGCAGGCCGGTGTTCTGCTCGACGGTGTGCACAAGGAGTTCGGGGCCGCCGTAGGCGAAAGCGGCGTTCAGTTTGTCCCCCTCGGGCCGCTTCGTCTTGCCCGTCGACGTGTCGAGGCGGCCGGGCACGGTGACCCAGGAGTCGCGCGGCAGGCTGACCATGCTGGTTCCGTTGGCCCCGGTGTGCAGCAGCATCATCGAGTCGGTGCGCCGCCCGCCGCCCCCGCCGGCCCGCAGGTCCTTCACGGCGTCCGGCGAGAGCCCGTCGCGGCTGTCCGAGCCCACGATGAGGTAGTTGGTGCCCTCCCCGGGTGGCGGACGGTCCCCGTACGCGCCCAGGTCGACCTCACGCTGGAGCCGGGTCTCGGCCCAGCCGTACGTGCCGCCCGCCGCGACGACCACGCCGGTCAGCACGACGAGCAGCGCGCGCCGCAGCCTCCTGCGCTTCTTCGGATTCCGGGCGTGGGCGCGCCGTGGCCCGTAACGGGAGCTGGGGCGGTCGGCGAACCGCTCGCGCGCGGCGGAGCCTTCGGGGGCCGGGGCCGGGGCCGGGGCCGGGGCGGCGACGTACGGCATCTCATGGTCGGCGTACCGCTGCTGCTCCGGGCCGGGCGGCGTCGGCGCACGGGCGGCCCCCGGCTCCTGGCGCCACAGCTCGCCCGTCACCCGTACCGGATCCCGGCGCACGGGAGGGCCCCCGGCGGCGCCGTTCCAGCCGTGCTCCCCCGTGGGTATGGCGCGTCCGGCCCGCCGGTCAAGCGGGTCTGTCATGGTCAACTCCCTTGGTCACGTCCGAGGTCCGACTCGCGCGGCCGCCCGGCGGTTCCCCGCCCCGGCCCGGCCCGCCCCCGTCCCCGCCTCGGCTGATCACTGCGACGACAGGCTCCGCCGCGAGGGCGGCCCTTCGAGCGGGTCTTCGGAGGTCCCGGCCGGCATCTCTCCGGTCGGCGCCTCGAGCAGATACGGGTCGGCGGTGCCGGTCCGCTTCATGCTGTGCCACTTCAGGCGGGTGCCGAGCAGCGCCGTGGCCACGGAGTGGATGACCACCAGGTACATCAACTGCCGGTAGACGAACTGCTGGAGCGGCAGCACCCACAGCACGCGCAGCCGCTCGCGGTCGAGCCGCAGCGCGTACGCGGCGGTGACCAACTGGATGGCGAGGAAACCGAACCAGACGAGGGCGGCCTCCACGGGGTCGCGGAACAGCGCGCCGAACAGGGCGAACATGTCCACGACCGGCGCGCACAGCGGAAGCACGATCTGGAACAGCGTGACGTAGAGCATGACACGACGCCCGAAGCGTCCGGCGGGGCCGACCTCCACCGCGGCGTGGCGGTGCTTCCACATCGACTGGAGGGTGCCGTAGCACCAGCGGTAGCGCTGGCGCCACAACTGCCGCACGGTGCTGGGCACTTCGGTCCACGCGACCGCCGACTGCTCGTAGACGACGCGCCAGCCGGCCCGCCAGAGCGCCATCGTGAGGTCGGTGTCCTCGGCCAGGGTCTCGTCGCTGACGCCGCCGACGCCCATCAGCGCGTCCCTGCGGAAGGCCCCGATCGCGCCCGGCACCGTCGGCATGCACTCCAGGACCTCGAACATCCGCCGGTCGAGGTTGAAGCCGAGTACGTACTCCAGGTGCTGCCATTTGCCCATCAGGCTGCGCCGGTTGCCGACCTTGGTGTTGCCGCTGACCGCGCCGACCGCCGGGTGGGCGAGCGGCTGGACGAGACGGGCAAGCGCCTCGGGTTCGAAGATGGTGTCCGCGTCGACCATGACGACGATGTCGTGCCGGGCGTGCGCAAGACCGGTGTTGAGGGCGCTCGGCTTGCCGCCGTTGGGCTGCCGGATCACCGTCACCCGCGGGTCGGCGTCGGCGATGGACTCGGCGATGTCGGCGGTGGCGTCGGTCGAGCCGTCGTCGATCACGATGATCTGGAAGTGCGGGTAGGTGGAGGCAAGGAGCGAGTACACGGTGGAGGCGATGCCCGCCTCCTCGTTGTACGCGGGCACCAGGACCGTCACCGGGTCCCGCACCTCGCGCAGCCGTGGCGCGCCGGGCCGGAACCGGTGCAGCCTGCGCACGTGAAGCCGGGCGAACAACATGAACAGGAGCATCCGCAGGACGCCGAGCACGCCCGTGAGGGTCAGCGTCCACACCATCACGGTGAGGAAGGCGTGCCCGAGGCGCTGCGACCAGATCAAGCCCTCGCCCTTGATCTCCTGGGCGACCGGGACCTCGTCGAGGAAGGAGGGACGGCCGAGGCCGCCGCTGACGGTGGTGAACCATTTCACGTCGCGGTCCCGCAGCAGCTCCTCGGCCTCGCGGAAGCCGAGGTCGGTCTGGCTGTGCTGCGTCACGACGCCGCGCCACGGCTTGCGGTCCTTGTAGTCCGATGCGACCACCAAGTACCCCTGCGCCGCCGCGCGCTTCGCGGCCGTCCACTCGGGGCCGCAGAGCGTGTCCGCGGCCGTGGTGTGCGGCAGCCGCAGCAGGGTGGTGTTGATGCCGGCCGCGCCCGCGAAAGCGGTCTGGGTGAGCGAAAGTTCAAGGCGCGCGCGCAGCGGGGACGCGACGCCGAGGTCGCCTCCGCTGTAGGTGTACGAGCCGATCTCGTGGCCCTCGCGCACGATCCGCCGCATCAGCTCGGGGTGCTCGGCCGCGTCCTTCCCGTAGACGAAGAAGGTCGCCCGCGCGTGGTGCCTGCGCAGCAGGTCGAGCAGGCGCGGCGTCCACACCGGGTCGGGCCCGCCGTCGAAGGTGAGCGCGACGGTCCTCGGCGGCATGGACGCGGTGGCGACCCCCTCCGGGCCGAACCGCAGCAGGGGCTTCCCGTCGTCCGCCTCGCGCGGGATCGGCCGGGTGCACGGCGGCTTGGCGCGCGCGGCGTCGACCTGGTGGGTCGTCCAGCCCTCGAAGAGGAGGGCGACGGTGACCACCAGGAGGATCAGCAGGAGCACGAGCCAGTGTCCGCGCGGTGGTCGGCGGACAGCGGTACGCCCCGTCACTGCTTGAGGCCTCCGGCCGGCGGTGCGGTTCTGCGGGCCGGGGGGCGGCGGTGGTCGTCGCGGTCCGCGTGGGACCTGACCGCTTGCCGCCCGGCCTGGTCCCGGCCGGAAGGCACGGGCGCGTTCGTGCTCGGCACGTTCGTACGCGGCGCGTTCGTGCTCGGCGGGTGCGTGCCGACGGGCTGAAAGAGTCCGCTGATCAGCGTGCCGACGAACAGCAGATACCCGAGGCAGGCGCAGCTCACGACCAGCGCCACGCCTTGCAGCGTCCGCCTGCGCCAGCCCGACTGGTCGATGAATATGGGAAGTTGGGGCTCGGCGTCCTGTGGACGCCGCGCCACCGGGGGCACGCGAGGCGCCGCCGCCCGGTGCGGCGTGCGCCGCGTCATGTCGGTGTCGGGCCCTGGGTGCGGCGCCCTGCGGGCAGGGGGTATGGACGATCGCCCATCGTGCGGTGTGCTGGCTATGTGGGGGGTGCCCTGCACTGGTGCTCCTGATCTGCGGCCGCGCACGCGCGACTCTTTGTGTGTGAGGGTACGGACCCGGGGGCCCGCTGTACTGCCCGTGAGACGTCGGAGCCGCATCCCGGTGCCCGGCGCGTACGGAGGTTCCCGTACGCGCGCACACGATGCGCCGCCCTTCCCGGGTGGGGCCGGGAAAGCCACGCACGCACGTGCCCCCACAAGGGGCCGGAGGCCAGGGTGCGGCCGTCAGCCATCACGCAGCCACCGACCCTACTCGGGCGGACGATGACGGGCATCCCCGAAAGTGCTGTGGGGCCCCTCGCGTGACGCGAAAGGCACCACGCAGGCAGGACGTGGCCCAGATCGAGTGGCCCCACGGAGCGCTTGCGCATGAGGCCGGGCCTAAGCTGTAAGTACAGAGGGCGCAAGCCCTCCAACACGGCTTGGTTCGTGGCCGCTTGAAGCGGATGACGCGATCGAGGTGGGGCACATGGCTGGCTCCGACCGCAGCAACCGATACGCGAAGCCGTGCGCCCGATGCGGCGACGCCGTGGCCGCCGAGGCCGGTGTGCTGCTCCAGAGCAGATCGAAGAACTGGGTGGTCTACCACCCGGACCACGCCCCACCATCTGAACTCGGTGGAGTCACGTCGCACATCACGGCACTGCGGACGAACCAACGGGACGGCCAGTGCGAAAACTGTGGCGTCGTGGTCCCGGCGGGGCTCGGGGTCCTGCTCTTCACCGAGTACGGAGGCTGGGATGTGTGCCACCCGGAACATGTCCGTCCCCCCGGCCCGCCGTCCCGTGGCGGTCACCCCGGCTGGCACCGCCGGCCCCTCATGGCCGTGGACATCGCTACCACCGGCAACCGTTACGGAGTCGACCGGATCCTGGGCGCAGCCGTGCGCACCACCGGCGGAACGAGTCGGGACTGGCTGATAGACCCCGGCCCAGGAGCACTGTCCGTAGCCCCCACCAAACATCACGGCATCACGTTGGACGAGGCTCGAGCCAAGGGGATGTCTGCGTCACAGGCCCTGGATGAGCTGGCCACCGTGCTTGCCTCACATCTGGCAAGGACAGAGCCGTTGGTGGCCTGGCACGCCCCTTTCGTGCTGACCACATTGGAGACAGAGCTGCTGCGGCACGAGCTCACGCCCCTTGCTGATCGTGTACCCGACGGCTTGGAGCCGATCTGCGACCCTCTCGTCCTTGACCGGCAAGCCGCCCCGTTCCGCTTCGGTGGACACTCCCTGGAAGCCGTCACCGAGTGGTACGGCGTGACGCACGACCGTCCTGGTCACCCAGGCCACGACGCCAAGGCCTCGCTCATCGTGGCGTACATCATCGGGGCCTGTTATCCCGCCATCGGACGACTGTCCCGGCCGACCCTGCACCAGAAGCAGGCGCATTGGCACGAGCGGCAGATGCAGGAAGCCGAGATCCTGCACCCCAGCGGCAGTTGGGGCCGCCAGTGGCCGACCGCGGACGTCCACGTGCAGCCATGGCAGGACCAACCCGCCTGAGTCAGCAGGCCGGACCGTCAGCCACCAGAGCGGCAGGGCGCACAGCGAACACCGTCCGTTCACCTCGTGGCCCGCCGCCCGACCTCATATCTGCCGGGCAGCCTTCACGGCAAGATCACATAGTGCTCTCTGTCATGGAAGCCCATGCCAGAAAGGATCCCTTTCATGGTCAAGTCCCTTAGACATAGGCCCGCTTGGGGCCGTGGCGCCCTCGTCACCGCCCTCGTGGCGGTCGCCGCGACCGTGCCCCTGGACTCCGGCGCCCTCGCGGCCACGGCACTGCCCGCCGTCGAGCCGCGCGCCGAGACCCCCGCCCTGCACGATGACGACGCGGGCGGCAACGCCGACGCGGACGACCCGGCGATCTGGCGCAACCCCGCCGACCCCGACCGCAGCCTGGTCGTCGCCACCGCCAAGCAGGGCGGGCTGCGCGTGTACGACCTTCACGCGCGCGAGGTGCAGTCCGTCTCGGCGCCCGCCGCGCCGGGCCCGGACGACGCGCCCGGCCGCTTCAACAACGTCGACCTGGTGCACGGCCTGCGCCTGCCGTCGGGCCGCGCGGACCTGGCAGTGACCAGCGACCGGGGCAGCGACCGACTGCGCGTCTACCGCATCGACCGCGAGCGTTCCGGCGGCCCGCTCACCGACGTCACCGACCCGTCCGCTGCGCCCGTCTTCTCGTCCTCGCAGGAGGAGATCAACGAGCAGCGCACCGCGTACGGCCTCGCCACGTGGACGGACCCGTCGACGGGGCGGTCGTACGCCGTGGTCAGCCAGCGGGAGCGGACCCGTATCGCGCTCCTCGAACTGACCCCCAAGAGCGACGGCACGGTCGGCTACCGCAAGGTCCGCACCCTTGACCTGCCCGCCGACTTCCGGCTGCCGAACGGCACTTCGTGGTCACCGTGCGGCGAGCCCGGCGAACTGCCGCAGGTGGAGGGCATGGTCGTGGACCCGGCCAACGGCACGCTCTACGCGGGCCAGGAGGACGTCGGCATCTGGCGGCTGCGCGCCGACCTGACCGGCAAGCCCCAACTGGTGGACAAGGTGCGGGAGTACGGCGTTCCCGCGACGTACGACCCTTCGACCGAGGAGTGCGCCGCGGGCGCCGACCCCGGCTACGGCGGCAAGCGTCTCAAGGCCGACGTCGAGGGTCTGACGCTGCTTGACGAAGGCGACGGCGATGGCGACGGCGAAGGCGACGGCTATCTGCTGGCCTCCAGTCAGGGCGACAACACCTTCGCCGCCTACGACCGCGAGCTGTCCGACCGCAATGAGTACGAGGGCGGCTTCCGCGTCACCGCCGCCTCCCCCGCGCTCGACGGCTCCGAGGAGTGCGACGGCGCCGCGGTCCTCAACGAGCCGCTCGGCGCCACGTACCCGAACGGTCTGCTCGTCGTGCAGGACGGTCACGACGCGCCCGGTGACGCCGAACGGCCCTCCACCGGCTTCAAGTTCGTGGATCTGGGCGACGTGCTCGACGCCGTCGACGACTGACGCGGCAGGCTCCCGCCGCGCGGCCGGCGGGCACTGGGTGGCGGCCTCTCGGGCCGCCACCCTTTTTTCTTCCCCATTCAAGTGAAACAGCGATCCATGGGCACGTTCGGCCATGGACAGAATTTCATCCGGCCAGAATGAGACGCTCCCCCACCGGGAACGTGGCTACCTCGTCGGGCACATGACAATGGCAAGAAGCTTTCGCCCATGACGAGATCTCGTCGATGAATCTCCCTTGACGGCCGTACGCCACCTGGAATCGGCACGGTCGGCCACTGTCCGAAAGTCGCGGACGCCGTCCGGCGACCGGGATACGTATGGATACGGGTGTGGCCTGGGGGTATTGACGGCCCATCAGACGGCCCGCATTGTTTTTTGGACAGACCATTGAAAGAGTCACCTATTTGAAACATATGGCCCTACGGTTGCTTCACGTGGGGGGAAACACGAGGGGCACGAGGGGGGAGACGCCGATCGTGTGGGTGTGGCGCGAGAACCGGGGGGTCCGCGCCGCCCTGTAACACCAAAGGCTGTTCTTTCCAGGGGGTTCTGTGCGGCTGCCACCGACCGGGCGCCGCCGGAACAGATGGTGCCGTCCGGCTTGACCAGCCGGGCCGAGCCATCGGAATCGAATCGGTATTCGAAGTCCTTCTGCCCATCGGCATGCTCAAAACCGGACTCTGCGCAGGTCGTGTCCGCCCCACACCTACATGTCGGGCAACACAGGGACTTTCCGAAGGAGACCCCCGTGACGGAATCTCGGCCGAACAATCCCGCTTCCGACCAGAGCGGATTACTGCTTGAGGCATTCGACGCTCAACTGTTCCGGGAAACTTCCGAAACCGCCCTTGCGAAGCTGGAGAAGCATCTTTCCGATCAATCCATCAGGGGGCTCGAACTGACCGATCCCGCGAAGTTGTCAGAGGCGGCGAAAGCCCTGATGACGACGGAACGCGAGCGGGTGGCCGCCTTCGACGAGGAGAAGCTGGCAGGGATCATCGACCTGTACATCAGGACGGGCATCCAGGTGCACTCGCCCGGATACATGGGCCGCCAGTTCTCGGGCGTCGTACCGCTGGCCGGCGTCATCGACTTCGTCAGCTCGGTGGTCAACCAGCCGGCCTCGTTCTACGAGGCGGCCCAGCTGCCGAACGCGGTGGAACGGATCATGGCCGACGAACTCAACCGGTTCATCGGCTGGGATCCGGCGCGGTTCACGATGGTGACCACCTCGGGCGGGTCCCTGGCCAACCTCACCGCGCTCCTCGCGGCCCGCAACCAGAAGCTGCCCGGCTACTGGTCGGAGGGCGGTTCCTCCTTGCGGGGCCAGCCGCGGCCCGCCATCGCGGTGGGCGCGGACGTGCACTACAGCGTCGCCCGGGCCGCCGGTGTGATGGGCATCGGCGAGGCGCAGCTCGTGCGGCTTCCGCTGAACAGCCGGGGGCAGATCTGTGTGGCGGACGCACGGCCCGCCCTGGAGGCGGCCGAGCGGCAGAACCTGAAGGTGTTCTGTCTCGTCGCGTCGGCCGGCAGCACATCGGTGGGCGCCTTCGATCCCATCGACGAACTCGCCGTGCTTGCCCGGGAAAAGGATCTCTGGCTGCATGTCGACGGCGCCCACGGAGCGAGCCTCCTGGTGTCGGACACACTCCGCGCGAAGCTGCGCGGCATCGACAAAGCGGATTCCCTGACCTGGGACGCGCACAAAATGATGTTCGTGCCCGCGCCGTGCACGATGCTCTTCTACCGGGACAAGGAAGCGAGCCTCACCGCGTTCCGGCAGAAGGCCAGTTATGTGTTCGACGAGGAGCCGGACATATACACCGCTTACGACAGCGGGGGCAAGAACTTCGAGTGCACGAAACGGCCCATGATCATGACCTTGTGGTCGCTCTGGGCCATGTACGGTCCTGCCTTGTTCGCGGAGAAGATCGAGTATCTCTGCCAATTGACGGAGGAGGCCCACGCCATCGTGCGGGCCGAACCCGACTTCGAGACACTGCACCGTCCGGAAGCGAACATTCTGTGCTTCCGATACCACCCGGCCGGGGTCAGGAAAGAGGAGGTCCACCGCCTCCAGATCGCCATACGCAACAGCGTGAAGCTCCGGGGAAACTTCTTCATCTCCAAAGTGAACGTCGATGGAGTGGCCGCGCTGCGCGTGGTCATGATGAACCATCAGATCACCGGCGAACACTTCCGGATGCTGATATCCGAAATCAGAAGGACAGGTCAGGACCTGCTCAGCAGCGAAGCGGCAACAGAGACAGCTTAGAGGGGACGGATGTTGAGTACATCGCAAGTTCCACAGGCCGCACACGTTCCGCCGATCGCACCGGCGCCCGGAGGCGCTCGTGAACTGGCCCATTGGCTCATTCCCGATTGGGAGTTGCTGCCGGAGTCGGTTGAATCCGTAAGCGCACTCCCTCCGTTCGCCGACAAGTTACGTGAATGCGAGCGGGTCTGTCAGGCTCCGTACAGCGAGGTGTCTTACGAGGTTCAGGAAGCCGTCGTACTGCGCCGCCTGCAGCAAATGGTGAACACGACGATGCTCAATCCGCTGTGGCGCGACCGGCTGCGCAACGCGGGGACCGTGCGCGCCCCGGAGACGTACGAGGCGTGGCAGCAGATTCCGCTGTCGGACAAGGACATCCAGCGTGACTTCTTCATGGAGTCACGGCCCGGCATGGTGGTGCCCCTCGCCCGCGGCGAGTTCGAGATCGTGGCCAGCGGCGGCACCAGCGGCGGGCGCCCGCTCGAAGTCGTCTACTCCCTGCGGGAGTTGAAGGACACGTACGCGATCGCCGGCCGCTTCATGGGCGCCTATCAGCTCGCCAGGTACCTCGCGGGCACCGACCCCAAGTGGCTGTTCACCACGCTGGCCGACTACCAGATGTGGAGCAGCGGCACGATGGTGGGCGGGGTGCTGCAGAACGTGCCCGGCGTCAACTACGTCGGCGCGGGCCCGGTCACGGCCCCCGTCCTTGAGCACATGTTCTCCTACAAGGGCCCCAAGGCCCTGATGGGCATCTCCGCGGGCATCGGGATCCTGAGCGAGCTCGGCGTGGGCATGCGCAAGGAGTCCAGGGAGAGCTTCCGCGTCGCCCTGTACGGCAGCGGGGTGCTCTCGCAGCGCAAGCGGGTGGAGCTCCTGGCGCTGTACCCGAACCTGTCGATCCTCAGCTACTTCGCCGCCACCCAGGCGGAGACCATCGGCCTGCAGCTCGACCCCGCGTCGCCCTACCTGTCGGCGGTGCCCGGCCTGCACTTCATCGAGATCGTGGACGAGAACGGGCGCTGGGTCGCCGAGGGCGAGGAGGGCGAGCTCGTCGTCACCCGCCTGCACGCCCACGAGGCACCGCTGCTCCGGCTCAAGCTGGGCGACCGGATGATCCGGCGGCCCCGGACCGAGGGCCCTGGCCTGAAGACACAGCAGTTCGAGTTCGCGGGCCGCACCGGCGACGTACTCCACATCAACGACAGCCAGTACTCCGCCGCCCGCGCCTACGCCGCTCTGCGCGACGAGCTGAAGGCCGCGGAGGCGGTGGACCTGGACGCGGTGGCGCACGAGGTCCAGTTCGTGAACCACCGCGAGGGCAAGACGATCACGCTGTTCGCCTCGGTCGACGACGTGCTCGGCATGACGTACCGCACGGACACGACCCTCGGTCCGTACGGCGTCCAGCAGATGTTCGTGAACGCCCTGCCGCGTTCCCTCTCGCTGTTCAACCACGGGGAGGCGAACCCCGTGTCGATCGAGAAGACCGGATACAGCTTCCAGCTCAAGTTCGTGCCCCGGCTCTCGGCCGAGATCGAGCGGACGGCCGTCGGCAAGGTCCCGCTGGTGCGGGACCGGGGTTAGCGCCTACAGGAGGAGTGAGGATGAAACCGCAAGTGAACATCATCGCGGTCGTCGACGTCATCGGAGCGCTCTCGGGCAGCACGCTGCTCAACGGCAACCTCTGCATGATGGACGACGGCGGGCACAGCAGCGCCCATCAGGGGACGCCGGACCTGTGCACCGTGGTCAGGCCCGGCCAGGTCGTCTCCTGGACCGCCCTGGCCGTGGACCTGCAGACACCGGTCGAGATCAAGAACATCTCGTTCGTGCCCGCGAACGGGAGCCACGCCTCGGGTCAGACCGAGGGCCGGACCGCAGAGCACGCCGCGGCCCAGACACCGGGCCAGGCACCGGCGAACGGCGAACACGACGAGGGCGACAAGCTCGACCTCGATGTCTGGACCGGCGTGGTCCCCAACTGGCTGACGCCCGGAGTGGCCTACCAGTACCGCCTGGAACTCCAGATGTACGAGGGCGAGAACAGCGTCATGCACATCGACACACCCGCGTTGATGTGCCAGTAGCACCAGTGCCAGCCGGAGCGCGACGGCAAGGGCCGGGAATCCAGTAACGGCGACAAAGGCGGAATCATGCCCCAACAATTGGCGATCATCGTGCTCGTGGACGTCGGCAATGCGCTGGAGTCCGAGTCACTCGAGGGCAACACCTACCTGTTCGACAACATGAAGCTGCAGGGCTCCACCGACCAGGGAACCGGCGAGCTCGTGACCGCGATCAACGGCTCGTACTGGAGGGACGGATCGCAGGCCAGTGAGCAGGTGCTCAACTGGCTGCCGTACAGCCTGGGTTCCATCCCGCCGACCGTCCCCCGCGGTTATGAGTCCGACCGCGCGCGGCAGAGCGACGAGCAGGCCCTGGCCGAGCTGCAGGACCTCGCGACCAAGTCGTCGGTCGCGGGCACCGACCAGGCCGAGCAGCTGAGCAAGGTCCGCAAGACCGTCGGTGCCCGCGTCAAGACCACGCGGCGCACCCGCGGCCGCATGTCAGGGCAGAAGATCCTGGACGTCACCGGCAAGGTCCTCACCGAGGAAAACACGGCGGCGTACACCTACCCCGCCCCGGTGATCACCGACATCTACGGCGAGGCCGTCGACTCGAAGATCATGTATCCGGCGGAGTACGGCTCCCCCGACCTGGTCACCGACGGCTGGTACTGGTCCGCGACGGTCGACACCTCACGGCCCGGAACGTACTCGTACATGATGCGGATCCAGCTGCACAAGCTGGTGGGCCTCAACGGCGAACTGCGGTGGGAGGCGGTCAACTTGACCTGTCCCTCGACCCTGAAGATCACCTCGGAGCCCCGCAGGAACGCCTTCACCAAGGCGGGCATGGGCATGCTGCCCATCCCTCCGGGGGCCGAGACGCGCCCCGGCACGCCCTGACCCCGCAAGGACTTCAGCCAGAAGGAGGAGCAGATGACCACCACCACGCCCAAGCGGCGGGAGAGCGGCGGCGCGAAGCGGCCCGTCTCCATCACCGCCGTAGTGGACTGTGTGGGTGCCCTGGCAGCGGGCAACATGCAGGGCCACCTGTACATGTACGACACCAACAAGGCCGCGGGATCCACGGGCTTCGGTACCGAGGAGCTGCAGACGCGCGTACTGAAGGGCGACCAACTCCTCTGGAACGCGCTCGCGTTGGAGTGTGAGGCGTATGTCGCGATCGACGACATCGTGATCGACAGCTCCATCTGCGTTCCGGAGCGGAAGGTCTATCCGGGCACCGACGTCGCCTACTGGATCGGCACGGTGAAGAAGGACGCGGCCAACATCACGTACCAGATCAAGTTCAAGCTGGGCACGAGGGACGAACCGATCGCCACCACTCTGTCGTCGTCCCTCGTCGGCTAGGACCTGGCATGGCGGCGTACGCGAAGGAGGAGCGTTGACCAGCAGCGTGCAGGAGAAGTCGACCAGCAGCGTGCAGAAGCAGAACCCCGGACAGCTGAACTCGGTCCAGCTGAACATCGTGACGCTCATCAACATGGAGCGGGCCACGGAGACGGGCTCCCTGAGCGACTCCATCTACATGATGGACAACAGCATCGGCGGCAAGGGGCAGGGCACGTCGTCCCTGGAGACGGTCTGCAAGCAGGGCCAGGTCCTGAACTGGATCGTGCGCCCGCTCGACATGGAGAAGCGCCCGGACGGCACCTGGCCCCCCATGCCGAAGATCAACAACATCACCTTCCTCGACACCGAACTGGGTGACGAGGAGGACGTGGCCGAGCGGAAGATCTTCACCGAGCTGAAGATCTACGGGATGCCGGACCGCATGCGGGACAAGTTCACGCCGGTCTACTACTACTGGGCCGGCACGGTCCTGAGCAACGCCAAGCCGGGCGTGCACCGGTACCGGCTCGTGATGGAGCTGGAGCAGGAGCACAAGAAGGAGAAGCTGTACCTGAACACGGCCATCCACCCGTCGATCAGGATCCTCGGGGTCTGACGGGCCGAGGCGGCTACGTGTGCGGGGTCTGACGCACCGCGTGACCGCCAGGCCGGTTCTCGGTCTGGCGGTCATGCGGCGTCGGGCGTAGAGAGGAAGGTTCACCCCAGGGAGCCCAGGGAGGCCGTAGTGGACAGGACCATCGGCAAGGGCACGTTCCGGGACGCGTTCAAGAACCAGGTCATCGCGCTCTCCGCGCTGCCGCCGGGCACGGGGCGGCGGCTCGCCGAGCGGGCCAACGCGACGACGGGTCCGGCCGATGCCGCGCTGCGGACGAAGGCCGAGTTCAGCTCGTTGTACGACCTCCTGCTCGTCGAGCAGGGGGACCCGTCGGGCGAATCGGCCGACGGCAGCCTCATACTTCTCGACGCCGACGGACAGCTCACCGCGATCGGGCGGATCGTCGACGAGTTCCTCAACTCGGCCGAGAACAAAGCGGAGTTCTTCGCTCAGGACATGTATCAGGTCAAGGTCACCGGCTGGCCGCCCGGCGTCCTGACGGCCGACGAGGTGATCGAGGCGCCGCAGGGCGCCCGGCTGACCCTCGCGAGGAGCGGCACCCCGGACGACACACTGCTCGCGACAGCGTCGTTCTCGATGGTCAACAGCGGCAATATGACGGCTCACGCGCCCAAGCGCTCCTGGAAGATCGACTTCGAGGTCGGTGAGAGCGAGGACCGGCTCTACGGCATGGAGCGGGTCAACCTCAAGGCGATGTACAACGACCCGTCGCAGATGCGCGAGGCCGTCGCCTGGCGGCTCCTGGAGCGCGCGGGCGTCCCGGCGGCGCAGCACACGTACGCGACGTTCTCGATCAACGACCGCTACATGGGGCTCTTCTCGGTCATCGAGCAGGTCGACAAGAAGTTCCTGAAGGACCACTTCGGCAAGAACGCCGAGGGCAACCTCTACAAGGCGTACTGCGGCGACGTCGGCTGCGCGACCCTGGAGCACCGCACCGGCACGGGCGGCTCCGACGGCGGCCGGCAGTACTTCACCGAGGGCAGCCTGGAGGACGATCGCACCTACCGCCTGAAGACGAACGAGGACGATCCTTCCGCCAGCACCTACGACGACCTCGCCACTCTCGTCCGGACCATCAACGGCGTTCAACTGGGCGGCGGTGATGGCCGGTTCGGGACCGACGCCTTCCGCGACGCGGTCGAGCAGGTCCTGAACGTGCCGGCCTTCCTGCGCTGGGCGGGCGCCAACGTCCTGCTCGGCAGCTGGGACAACTACTTCGCGACGCCGTCGAACTACTACCTCTACAACTCGGGCCGGCTCGGCGACCCGGCGGGCTTCATGGCACGCCCGTACTTCACGTTCATCCCCTGGGACTACGACAACAGCTCGGGCATCGACTTCTTCTCGACGCCGTGGCAGCACACGGATCTGCTCGACTGGCCCGCGATGAGCCGCGAGTACTGCCGGATCACGAAGGCACCGCACGAGGTGTCACACCTGCCGCTGTTCACCAACCTGCTGCGGCACCACGACTTCTGCCAGTACTACCTCGACCACCTCGAATACCTCCTGGACACGGAGTTCGGCCCCGAGCGGGTCGCCGCGCTGCTCGGCGCGGAGGGCTCAGGGCGGACCGACGGCCTGTGGCAGCTCATCTCGTCCGCCGCGTACGGCGAGTCCACGAGCCCGCACGGACAGCCCTTCACCGGGCGGCAGTTCACCAACGACGAGGTGTACCGCGCCGGATACCGGCAGTGGGAGCTGAGCCGGGGCTCGCAGTTCACGTACGGGATCTTCCACTACACCCGGATGCGCTACGACCACGCACGTCAGCAGCTTGCCGAGCTGCGCAAGACCTATCCCAACGGCGCAAGCGGGGCGGCGTTCCCCGGCGCGATGGAGGTACTGCCCTCATGACAGCGACGAAGAAGTCGGCCAAGGCCAAGGCCAAGGCACCGAGCGAGCTGCGCCTGGTCAAGGAAGCCAAGATCCAGGACCTGATCGGCGTCAGCGCGGGAAGCCGCCTGGAGGCGAGCGGCGTCCTCTACCGCGACGGCGCCTTCCTGATCGTCTGCGACAACCTGCCCTCCCTCATCAGGGTCAGCAGCGAGCTGTCGCCCAAGGCGCCGGAGAACGGTGTCGTCAACGCGGGCAAGGGGAAGAAGTCCGGCGGTTCCGATGCGGCGAACGAGGGGTACGAGGACCTCGCCCACGACGAGCTGCGCGACCACTACTTCACGCTGAGCGAGGCCGAGCCGGTCAAGCCCAAGGGCTTTCGCGCCCGCGTCCACGAGTACGACGGGAAGCTGCGCCCGATCGGCTCGGCTCTCCTCGACTTCGATCTGGCGGACGCCAACAAGGGCATGGAAGGCCTGGAGTGGGTCGAGCGCTCGGGCACGGGCCACCTCCTCGCCCTGTGCGAGGGAAACCGGTGCGAGGGCGGCAAGAAGGGCAGGAAGCCGGGCGGCGGCCGTATCCAGGTCTTCCGGCGCGGCGGCAAGCGCTGGATCAACACGGCGACGATCGAGCTGCCCAAGTCGCTGCCCTTCGAGGACTACGCGAGCGTGTCCGTGCGCGACGGCCGGATCGCCGTCCTGTCGCAGGCCTCGTCCGCGCTGTGGGTCGGCCGTATCTCCACCAAGAAGTGGCAGGTCGACGAGGGCACGGTCTACCGCCTCCCCACCGACAGCAAGGGCCGTACGGTCTACGGCAACCCCGAGGGCGTGTCCTGGGTCTCGGCCGACCACGTGGTGATCGTGTCCGACCGGGCGAAGAAGGGCGCGGAGAACGAGCGGTACCGCGCGAAGGACCAGTCGGTCCACCTGTTCCTGATCCCGGGCGACAGCTGAGCTACTCGGCCGCCCACAGGCCGCGCACGTGACCGAGGTGGCGGGTCATCACCGCGCGTACGGCCTCCTCGTCGCGGGCGAGCAGCGCGTCGAGGATCTCCAGGTGCTCCTCGGCCGAGGCCTCCAGACGGCCCGCGTCGACCAGTGCCTGCAGTCCGTACAGGCGGGAGCGCTTGCGCAGGTCGCCGACGACCTCGACCAGGTGGTCGTTGCCGCTGAGCGCGAGCAGACCGAGGTGGAAGCGGATGTCGGCCTCCACGTACGCGATGAGGTCGCCGTCCGCCGCCGCCGTGACGATCTCACGCGCGACCGGCCGCAGTGCTTCGAGGGCGGCGGGGTCGGCCGACGTGGCGAGCTCCGCCGTGGTGGGGATCTCGATCAGCGCGCGGATGTGCTTGTACTCGTCGAGCTGCTTCTCGGAGACCGCGGTGACCCGGAAGCCCTTGTTCGGCACCGTGTCGACGAGCCCCTCCTTGGCGAGGTCGAGCATGGCCTCGCGCACCGGTGTCGCGGAGACGCCGAAGCGCACGGCGAGGGTGGGCGCCGAGTAGACCTCGCCCGCGCGCAGTTCGCCCGCGATGAGCGCGGCGCGCAGCGCGTCCGCGACCCGCTCGCGGTAGCTGCTGCGCGTCCCGCCCAGGCTCGGCAGGGCGGCGGGGGCTGCGGACGGAGCGCGGTTGCGCTGGGCGGCCATGGGGGTGGGTCCTCCTTGGTGCAATGTCACGTGCCATGAGTATCCCAGCTCGCCGGGGCCGACAGACCCTAGAGGACGAACCCCGCGGGGAAGGGGTCGTCCGGGTCGAGGAGGTACTGCGCGGTGCCGGTCACCCAGGCGCGCCCGGTGAAGCTGGGCAGCACTGCGGGGATGCCCGCGACCTCGGTGGTCCCGAGCAGCCGCCCGCTGAACCGCGTACCGATGAAGGACTCGTTGACGAACTCCGTGTCCAGCGGCAGCTCTCCGCGCGCGTGCAGCTGGGCCATGCGCGCGCTCGTGCCGGTGCCGCACGGCGAGCGGTCGAACCAGCCGGGGTGGATGGCCATCGCGTGCCGTGAGTACGTGGCGGTGGCGCCGGGCGCGTAGAGGTGGACGTGGTGGCAGCCGCGGATGGACGGGTCCTCGGGATGCGCCGGCTCGTCATCGGCGTTGATCGCCTCCATCAGCGAGAGGCCGGCCGCGAGGATCTCGTCCTTGCGCCCGCGCTCGAAGGGGAGCCCGAACTGCTCCAGAGGCAGGATCGCGTAGAAGTTGCCGCCGTAGGCCAGGTCGTACGTCACCGAACGGCCGTCCGGCAGGGTGATCTTGCGGTCGAGGGCGACCGCGAAGGACGGCACATTCTTCAGCGTGACGGCCTTCGCCGCACCGCCCTCGACGGCGACTTCGGCGACGACGAGGCCTGCCGGGGTGTCCAGGCGGATTGTGGTGACGGGCTCGACGACCTCGACCATGCCGGTCTCGACGAGGACGGTGGCGACGCCGATGGTGCCGTGCCCGCACATGGGCAGATAGCCCGAGACCTCGATGTAGATCACGCCGTAGTCGCAGTCGGGCCGGGTCGGCGGCTGGAGGATCGCGCCGCTCATCGCCGCGTGCCCGCGCGGTTCGTTCATCAGGAGCTGCTTGATGTCGTCGCGGTGCTCGCGGAAGTGCAGCCTGCGCTCGTTCATCGTCGCGCCGGGGACGGTGCCGATGCCGCCGGTGATCACCCGCGTCGGCATGCCTTCGGTGTGCGAGTCGACCGCGTGCAGGACGAGTTTGCTGCGCATGTGCGGGTCCTTTCCGTACTCGGGCGGGTGCGGGAAGTGCTGCTAGTGGAGCCCGGCGGCTACGGCTCGTTCGGTGGCGGTGCGCACCGCCTGCTCCTGCTCGGGGAGCAGCGGCACACGGGGTGGGCGGCAGGGGCCGCCGTGACGTCCCGCGATGTCCATGGACAGCTTGATGGCCTGGACGAACTCGGGCTTGGAGTCCCAGCGCAGCAGCGGGTGCAACTGCCGGTAGAGCTTGCCCGCGGTGGCCAGGTCGCCTGCCACGGCGGCGCGGTAGAGCTCGACGGACGCGGCGGGCAGCATGTTCGGATACCCGGCGATCCAGCCCTTGGCGCCCGCGACGGCGAGTTCGAGCAGTACGTCGTCGGCGCCGACCAACAGGTCGAGTTCCGGGGCGAGTTCGGCGATGCGGTAGGCGCGGCGGACGTCTCCGGAGAACTCCTTGACGGCGTGCACGTACCCCTCGGCGTGCAGCTTCGCGAGGAGCTCGGGGACGAGGTCGACCTTGGTGTCGATGGGGTTGTTGTACGCCACGATCGGGATGCCGGCCTTGGCCACCTCCTCGTAGTGCGCGAGGACGGAACGCTCGTCGGCGCGGTAGGCGTTCGGCGGCAGCAGCATCACGGACGCGCAGCCCGCGTCCTTGGCCTGCTCGGCCCAGCGGCGCGCCTCGGCGGAGCCGTAGGCGGCGACGCCGGGCATCACCCGCCGCCCGCCGACCGCGGCGACGGCGGTCTCCACGACCTTGGTGCGCTCCTCGGGGGTGAGCACCTGGTACTCGCCGAGCGAGCCGTTGGGCACGACGCCGTCGCAGCCGTTCTCGACGAGCCAGGCGCAGTGCTCGGCGAAGCGGCCGTAGTTGACGGAGAGATCGTCGTCGAGCGGGAGCGCGGTGGCGACGAGGACGCCGTGCCAGGGGCGGGGACGGTCGGCGGGCGGGGTCATGGGCGGGGTCCCTTCGTTGCGGTGCGGGGAGGGGCGGTGCGTGCGGGGAGGTGCGGTGCGGGGAGGTAGCTAGGAGGAGGGGGCCTGTTCGTCGTCGTCATCGGCGGTCCGTGCGAGCGCCCCGAGCGGCACCGGGCGGGCGAACGGCCGCCGCGCGGACCGCTCCTCGCAGCCCGCGAGCCCGGCGACGGCCGCCGAGCACATCCGGCCCTGACACCAGCCCATGCCGGCCCGGGTGAGGAGTTTCACGGTCCGTGCGTCCGTGCCCCCGAGTTCCTCGACGGCCTCGCGGACCGCCGCGGCCGGGACCTCCTCGCAGCGGCAGACGAGGGTGTCGTCGTGGAGCTGCTCGGCCCAGTGCGCGGGCGGCACGTACACGGCACCGAGCGCTGCGGCGAACTCCCGCATCTTCTTACGGGACTTGGCGGCGGCCCATGCGCGGGGGTCGGGTGCGCTCCCCCGGAGCCGGGCGGCGGCCGAGCGTCCGGCGATGTGTCCCTCGGCGAGCGAGAGGGCGGCGCCGCCGATGCCGGTGGTCTCGCCCGCTGCCCAGACGCCGGGGACGTCGGTGCGCTGCTCGGCGTCGACGGCGACGTTCAGGCCGTCGACGCGGCAGCCGAGCCCCTCGGCGAGATCGGTGTGCGGCAGCATGCCGTGACCGACGGCGAGGGTGTCACAGGGGATGCGCCGCTCGGTGCCGGGCCTGACACGCCCCGCCGCGTCGAGCGCGGCGATGGTCACCGCCTCGAGCGCGTCCTTGCCGTGCGCTTCGACGACGGTGTGCCGCGAGGCCAACGGGACACGGTGGCGCAGCATTTGGGCGGCGTACCGGGCGCCTTCGGCGAGCTTGTCCGGATGGGCGGCGAGGGTGGCCGCGTGCCGCGCGAAGGCCTTCGGGTCGGCGGACTCGACCAGGGCGGCCACCTCGGCACCGGCCGCCGCGAGCCCGGCGGCGACGGGCATGAGCAGGGGCCCGGTTCCGGCCACGACGGCGGTACGCCCCGGAAGGACGAGGCCTCCCTTGAGCATGGCCTGCGCGCCACCGGCGGTGATCACGCCGGGCAGGGTCCAGCCGGGGAACGGCAGAACCTTCTCGTACCCCCCGGTCGCGAGAAGCACGGCATCGGCATGCACCGCCACGGACTCCTCCTGCTCGGGCCCGAGGAGCGCGTGCACGACGAAGCCACGGGCGCCAAGCGCGGCGGGCGGAGCCGGGGCGGGGGCCGCCGCCACGGGCGGCTGCCCGCCGCCCACATGCGCGGCGGTCGAGGACGAGCCCAGGGTCGACGCTGCCGCCCCGGCAACAGGCGGCTGCCCGTCGGACACGCGCCCATCAGCGCCGCCCTGTGCAGCGGAGGCAGATGGGCCCGATGGCGTTTCTACCCGTTCGCTCGGCCCCGACCCCGGCGACTGCCTGGTCGACGCGTCCCCGCCGCGGCGCTCCACGAACCAGACGTGATGCTCCGTCAAGTGCGTGACGCGGCCCACCGCGATCTGTTCCGCGAGCCCGTCCCGTAGCCGCTGCCAGGTCCGCCACTGGTGATGCAGGGCCTGCGGCCGACGCGCACCGAGCGCTCCGGCGGGCTGCCGGTAGAACTGCCCGCCCGCCTGCGCGGCCGAGTCGACCACCGTCACCCGCACCCCGCACTGAGCCGCGGCAAGCGCCGCCGCGAGGCCCGCGGGGCCCGCGCCGATCACGGCAAGCGTGCCCGTGCGAGCCGCACCCGCGGACACGTCAGAAGCCGTAGTCACCGGCCACCTCCCGTCGACAACTCACCACACACCACGCCGCCCCGCCCACCACCGGCCCGCAGCCGGCCCCGCCGGCCCCCGAACTGCGCCCGGACCCCACCACCCACGCCCACCCGACAACCCACCGACGATCCCCCGCCGACCACGCCGGTCGGCGTTCCGTCATGCCTGGCCCCGGAACAAGTCCGGACCCCACCACCTGCGCCCACCCGCCAACCCACCGACGAACCCCTGCTGACCACAGCGAGCGCGCCGGTCGCCGTTCCCTCACGCCCGATCCCGGACCGCGACCGGATCCCCTCACCTGGGCCCACCCGACAGCCCACCGACGAATCCCCACCGACCCTGCCGATCGCCGTTCCGTCACGACCGCTCCCTGACCACACCCGGGCCCCACCACCTATGTCCACCCGAGAACCCACCGACGAAGCCCCGCCGACCACGCCGGTCGGCGTTCCCTCACGCCCGCCCCCGGAGCACGTGCGGGCCACGTGGCCGACCCGCTTCGGAACCGGACGAGGCCGGCCGTCGCGCCCAGCCGGGTGCGACGCGGTCGGCAGCCCGACAGGGACCGCCCCGGCTACCGCGCGGGTACGAGAGCCGCTCATCGTCCCTCCCCCGGCTTCCCGCCATGGCCGCTGCCGTCCTGCGTCCGGATCTCGTCGCCGGGTGCGGCCGGGGTCAGGCAAGCCCGTTGGTTCGAGCGCCCGTTGACCTCCACCAGGCAGTCGAAGCAGACGCCGATCCCGCAGAAGACGCCCCTCGGTTCGCCGCCGCGCCGCGTGGTGCGCCAGGCCGTGATGCCCGCCGACCAGAGCGCGGCGGCCACCGTCTGGCCCGGCAGGGCCGGGATCTCGCGGCCGTCGAACGTGACCGTGTGCGGCGGGCCCGGACGGGCGCGGACCAGGTTCAGGGGGGTGCGGGTGCGCTTACTCATGACGGCTCCTCTGGCGGGCAGTCGGCGAAACGGTCGGGGCGGAACGGCGTTAGGGCCAGCTCCGGGCTCTCCCCGCTCAGCACCTGGGCGATCAAGTGGCCGGTTCCCGCGGCGAGTCCGATCCCGGCGCCCTCGTGCCCACAGGCGTGGACGAGCCCCGGCACCCGGGCGTCAGGACCGATGGCGGGGAGATGGTCCGGCATGTAAGGGCGGAAGCCCACGTACGCACGCATCGCGCGGACGCCCTCCAGGAACGGGAAGAGCCGGGTCGCCCCCGCCGCGATGGCCCGCATTACCGGCAGCGAGAAGGAGCGGTCGAAGCCGACCCGCTCGCGGCTGGCGCCGATCAGGATCGGGCCCGCCGCCGTGCCCTCGACCACCGGCGACGTCTGGAGCGCCGCGGATCCGCTGGCCACGTCGGCCACGTAGTCGGCGGCGTACACCTTGTGCCGGACCATGCGCGGCAGCGGCTCGGTCACCAGGACGAAGCCGCGCCGCGGCAGCACGGGCAGGCGGGCTCCGGCGAGGTCGGCGAGTTCGCCGCCCCAGGTGCCCGCGGCGTTCACGACGTACGGGGCGTGGATCTCGCCCTGGTCGGTGCGGACTCCGCGTACATCGCCGCCCGCGGTCCGCAGCACGGCGGTGACGGCCCACCCCGTGCGCAGGCTGACACCCAACCCCCTTGCCAGGCGCACCAGTTGGGCCGCGGCCAGGGTCGGCATAACTTGGGAGTCCTGCGGATAGAAGACACCGCCCGCCACGCCGGGAGCGAGGTGCGGTTCGAGCTCGTACAGATCATCGGCCGCAACGGCCCTCGCGTCGACCCCGACTTCGCGCTGTCCGGCAGCCAACTCCCCGAGCGCCGCAAGACCTTCGCCCGACGACGCCACGACGACGCCGCCCTTGGCCTCGAACTCGATGCTCGCGCCCACGCCCGGCTCGGCGGCGAGCTCCGTCCACAATCGGCCCGAGAGGAGGGCGAGTTCGAGCTCAGGGCCTGGCTCCTTGTCGGACACGAGGAGGTTCCCCTCGCCGGATCCGGTCGTGCCGCCGGCCACCGGACCGCGGTCCACCAGGACGACGGACAGCCCGGCCCTGGCCGCGTACAGGGCACAGGCGGCGCCCACCATCCCGGCGCCGACTACCACAACATCGCAGGTCAGCCGCTTTGTCACGCCAGTACTATGTCACATGTTCCCTTACGGGCCAAGGGTCTCTACGCTGGCGGAACCGCAACAGAGCACTCCACCACGAGCCCCGGAACGGGGAAGAAAAGGTGAAGCCCATGACCGAGCCCGGCAAGCTCAACAAGGCCAGCAGGCCCAACAAGTCCAGCAAGGCCAACAAGTCCAACGTGCGCAAGAACGGCCTTTACCCCGAGATCTCCGATGAGCTCTCCGCCCTGATGAGGACGGGCTGGGCCGACACCGAGCAGCGCGACCTGCGCCCGGCCGAGCAGTCCCCGCACGCCGCGCACCGCCGCGCCGCCCTGTCCGCGCTGTTCCCGGGCGAGCGCCTGGTGATCCCCTCGGGGAAGCTCAAGATCCGCTCGAACGACAGCCATTACCCCTTCCGCCCGTACTCCGCCTACGTCCACATGACCGGCGACCAGGCAAGGGACTGCGCCCTGGTCCTCGAACCGCGCGCCGGGGGCGACGGCCACGACGCGCACCTCTACCAACTCCCCCGCGACAGCCGGGACAGTGACGAGTTCTGGACCGGCATGACCGCCGAACTGTGGATGGGCCGCAGGCGCAGCCTCGCCGAGTCCGAGCTGCTCCTCGGCCTGCCCTGCCGCGACGTCCGCGACGCCCCGGCCGAGCTTGCCGCCTCACCCGACGTACCGACCCGCATCGTGCGCGGCCATGACCCGGCGCTCGAAGCGGCCGTGGCGACCGACGAGGAGCGTGACGCCGAGCTGGAGGAGGCGCTCTCGGGCCTGCGCCTGGTCAAGGACGACTGGGAGATCGGCGAGCTGCGCAAGGCGGTCGACTCCACGGTCCACGGATTCACCGATGTCGTACGGGAGTTGGCCACCGCCGTCGCCACGTCGGAACGCTGGATCGAGGGCACCTTCTTCCGCCGCGCCCGACTTGAGGGCAACCACATCGGCTACGGCTCGATCTGCGCGGCGGGCGAGCACGCCACGATCATGCACTGGCAGGACAACGACGGCCCCGTGCGCCCCGGCGAACTCCTGCTCCTGGACGCGGGCGTGGAGACGCACACCCTCTACACCGCCGACGTCACGCGCACCCTCCCCATCGACGGCACCTTCACCCCGCTCCAGCGCAAGATCTACGACGCGGTGTTCGAGGCGCAGGAGGCGGGCATAGCCGCCGTGAAGCCGGGCGCCGCGTACCGCGACTTCCACGACGCCGCGCAGCGGTACCTCGCGCACAAGCTCGTCGAATGGGGCCTCCTCGGAGGCGACCCGGAGCAGGTCTTCGAGCTCGCCCTGCAGCGCCGCTTCACCATGGCGGGCACGGGCCACATGCTCGGCCTCGACGTCCACGACTGCGCCCAGGCCCGCACCGAGGAGTACGTCGGCGGCGTACTCGAAGCGGGCATGGTGCTCACCGTCGAACCCGGCCTGTACTTCCAGCCGGACGACCTCACCGTGCCCGAGGAGTACCGGGGCATCGGCGTTCGCATCGAGGACGACATCCTCGTCACGGCCGACGGCAACGAGAACCTGTCGGCGGGTCTGCCGCGCGGCGCCGCGGCGGTCGAGGCCTGGATGAGCGGCCTGGCAGGCGACCGCTAAGAGCGGGCCGCCCTCGGCTCAAGCCCTCGCCGTACACCCTCGGCACACCCTCAGCGCGCTCTCGGCACACCCGGGGCGCGCTTTCGGCGACCCCACTATGCACCCCGCGTATACACACTATGTATAGTCCTCGCATGCCCGCTTCGAAAAGCAAGATGAAGAGATCCACCAAGGGGTTCCGTCGAGCCGCCTCCATGACGGCCATGACCTCCGTGGTCATGACCGTCGCCCTGACGGGATGCACCAAGGTGGACACCACGGCGCCAAGCTCCGTCCGCAAGGACGCGGCGTCCGTGAGCGTCAAGAGCCAGGCGAAGCTCGGGACGGTCGACTGCCGCAAGGCGAAGTGCGTGGCCCTGACGTTCGACGCGGGACCGAGCGAGAACTCGCCGCGGCTGCTCGACATCCTCAAGGAGGAGAAGGTGCCCGCCACCTTCTTCCTGCTCGGCAAGAACCACATAGCCAAGCACCCCGGCCTCGTGAAGCGCATGGAGGCCGAGGGCCACGAGGTGGCGAGCCACACCTGGTCGCACAAGATCCTCACCGACATCACGCCGGACGAGGCACGCGAGGAACTGCGCAGGCCCAACGAGGCGATAGAGAAGCTGATCGGCCACAAGCCGACGCTGATGCGGCCGCCGCAGGGCCGCACCAACCCCGACGTCAACAAGATCTCGCGCGAAGAGGGCCTCTCCGAGGTCCTGTGGAGCGTGACCGCCAAGGACTACACGACCAACGACTCCGCCCTGATCCAAAAGCGCGTCATCGATCAGACCAAGCGGGACGGCATCATCCTGCTGCACGACATCTACAAGGGGACGGTGCCCGCGGTGCCGGGCATCATCGACGAGCTGAAGAAGCGCGGATACGTCTTCGTGACGGTGCCCCAGCTCCTCGCGCCCGGCAAGGCCGAACCGGGGAAGGTCTACCGGCCGTAGCAGGCGGGTTTCACCTCCGGGCCCTGGCAGGATCGCCGTGTGGCTCTCTTCCGTATCGACCGGCAATCGTCCCTGCCCGCCGGCGAGGCCTGGCGCAGGCTCACCGCGTGGGAACGGCACGCCGACGTGGTCCCGCTGACGCGGGTGACCGTCCGGACGCCGCCGCCCAGTGGGGAGGGGACGGTGTTCGTCGCCCGCACCGGACTCGGCCCGGCCGGGTTCGACGACGTGATGGAGGTCGTGACGTGGCGCCCGGCCGCCGAGGGCGGGGGCCTGTGCCGCCTCGAGAAGCGGGGGTCGTTCGTGACGGGGTGGGCGGAGATCGAGGTGTCCTCCCGGGCGGGGGCCGGTTCGACGGTCGCCTGGCGGGAGGACCTGCGCGTGCGGTGGCTGCCGCGGGTCTTCGACGGGATGCTCGTGGCCGCCGCACGGTGGATGTTCGGGCGGGCGGTGGACGGGCTGCTCTCTTCTCCCCCGCCGCGCCCCTTCCCCTGACTGACCCGGGCTCCGGACGGGACGAGCACTCGGCCCGCCCGGTGTCGGCGCCCTACTTCAGCCGCACCGGAAGCGAAGCGAACCCATCCCCGATGAAGGACTCCACCGGAAGCGCCGCCCCCGCCCCGGGGTCAAGACGCAACCCCGGAAACCGCTCGAACAGCGCGGGCAGCGCGACCCCCGCCTCCAGGCGGGCCAGCGGCGCCCCCATGCAGTAGTGCACCCCGTGGCCGAAGGCGAGGTGCTCCTTGTCGACGCGGCCGATGTCGAACTGCCCGGCGGTGTCGCCGTGCCGCAGCGGGTCGCGTCCCGCGGCCCCGTAGGCCGCGAGGATCGCGTCGCCCCGCGCGATCACCGTTCCGTCCGGCAGCTCGATGTCACAGACCGCGTACCGCAGCGGCAGATTCGCGATCGACGGCGCGTACCGCAGCGTCTCCTCGATGACCTCGCTCCACGGCACCTCCCCGCCGCGCACTCGCGCCAACTGCTCGGGGTGGCTCAGCAGTGCCTGCACCGCGTTGCCGATGAGGTTGACCGTCGTCTCGTGCCCCGCCCCGATGACCAGGAGCAGCGTGTCGATCAGCTCGGTCTCGGTGAGCGCCGACCCCTCCTCGTCCCGGGTCGCGATCAGGACACTCGTCATGTCGTCGCCGGGCTCGGCCCGTTTGAGGGCCACGAGACCGGCGAGCAGCTGGTGCACTTCCTGCCAGGTGGCCGCGGCCTGCTCCGGCGTCGCGGTCGTGTCCATGATCGACTCGACGAGGCGCGCGGTGTCGGCCTGCCGGTCCTCCGGCAGCCCGAACAGCTCGCAGATGACCTGCATCGGCAGCGGATGGGCGTAGGAGGCCCGCAGGTCCACCACCCCGTCATCGGCTTTCGCCATCGCGTCGAGCAGCCCGGCCGTCAGTTCCTCGACGCGCGGGCGCAGCGCGTCCGTACGCCGTTTGGTGAACGCGGGCGACACCAGCTTCCGCAGCCGCCGGTGGTTCGAGCCGTAGGCGGTGAACATATTCGTCACGCCCACCCAGGAGTTGACCCAGGTCTCGCGGAACTCGCCCGCCATCCAGGCGGGCCAGTGCTGGTTCGGGTCCTTCGACACCCGCTCGTCCGCGAGGAGTTGCTTCAGTACGTCGTACTGGGTGGGGGCCCAGGCCCTTATGCCGTCGGGGAGTTCGACCAGGGCGGCGCAGCCGTGCTGCCGCAGCCGGTCCGCCTCCCCGTGGAGATCGCGGCCTGCGGGGTCGATGGTGATGGCCTGCTGCGGCGCGGATGACTGCGACATGGGGCTCCTGCCATGGGGGGAAAGGGAGGGGACGGGACGTCGTAGATCATGATCATTCTAGGTGTCCGCCCCTCCCCCGGCCCAGCCCGGCGGAGCCAGTGACTCGGCCAGTGACTCGCCCTGGGAATCGGCCGGTTGCCCGGCCCGCCGCTCAGTCCCGCGAAGCCTTCGCCCGCCCGTGCAGCGTCCGCGCCACCCGCGGCCCCAGCCACCGCTTCATCTTCCGCAGCGGCTCCAACTGCTCGGCCGCGCGGTCGATCCGGTAGTACAGCTGCGGCGGGATGTGCGGAAGCAGCGGCGAGTGGCGCTGGCCGAGGAGCGCGAACATCTGGGCCGGGTCGAGGCCGATGTAGCGCGGCAGGTTCTCGTACCACTGGGCGCTGTAGCGGGCCGCGCTCTGGACGGAGAGAAGGGCGGACCTCCGCTCACGCTCGTAGCTCGTGAGGGCGGAGCCCAGCTCCGGGCTCCCCCGCAGGGCGCCCGCCAGGGACATCGCGTCCTCCAGGGCGAGCGTGGTGCCCGCGCCGATGGAGTAGTGCGTGGTGTGCGCGGCGTCCCCGAGCAGGACCACGTTGCCCCGGTGCCACGTCCGGTTGGTCAGCGTACGGAAGTTGAGCCACTGCGCGCTGCCGTCGGACTGCGCGCGGCCGATCAGGCGGTGCCCGTCGAGCGGCCCCGCGAACAGCCGCTCCAGGAGGGCACGGCCGTCGGCCTCGCTCGCCTCGTGCAGGCCGAGGCCCGTCCAGGTCTCCGGGGAGCACTCGACGACACAGGTGCTCCGCTCGTCGCTGAAGCGGTAGCCGTAGCACCAGATCCAGCCGTGCGCGGTCTCCACGAAGGCGAAGGTGAAGGAGTCGAAGACCTTGGTGGTGCCGAGCCAGATGTACTTGTTCCGGCCGAGCGCGATCTGCGCGCCGAAGTGGCCGGTATGCCGCTCGCGCAGCGCGCTCCTGACGCCGTCGCCCGCGACGACCAGATCGGCACCGGGCAGCTGGGCCGCGTCCGTGATCTCGCTCTCGAACTCGACGCGTACGCCGAGGGATTGGGCCCGCGTGGCGAGGATGTCGAGCAGCCGGTGGCGCCCGATGCCGTGGCCCTCGTCGCCGTGGTGGACCGTGGTGCGGTCGCCGACGTGCGCGACGCCGTCGCTCCAGCGGACCGAGTGCTCGCTGATGGCGCGCGCGGACTCTGGGTCGCCGGCGCGGAGCTTCTCGAGCAGGCCTCCCCAGTAGGTGACCCCCCAGCCGTACGTCGACCCGGCCGGGTTCCGCTCGTGGACGGTGATGTCGTGGGACGGGTCCTGCCGCTTGAGCAGGATCGACAGATACAGGGCGGCGGGACCGCCGCCGACGCAGGCGACTTTCACACGTGCTCCCATTGCGTCACAAAGTGGTCATTTTGTGACGCAACGTAGCAGGAATGTGGCCTAAGGCCGTGGATCTCAGGCCACGGACCCGATACGTCCCGCAGGGCGCCGGGAGCCGTCGTGGTGGATCGGCGTGTGCGCGCCCGTCAGCGAGACGCCGCTGCCGCCACGGCGGTTCGCGACGATCTCCGCGGCGATCGAAAGGGCCGTCTCCTCCGGGGTGCGCGCCCCCAGGTCGAGGCCGATGGGCGAGCGAAGGCGGGTCAACTCCAGCTCGGTGACGCCGACTTCACGCAGCCGCGCGTTGCGGTCCTCATGCGTGCGGCGCGATCCCATCGCGCCCACGTAGGCGACCGGCAGGCGCAGGGCCAGTTCGAGCAGGGGCACGTCGAACTTGGCGTCGTGGGTGAGCACACACAGGACGGTGCGGCCGTCGACCTCCGTCCGCTTCAGATACTTGTCCGGCCACTCGACGACGATCTCGTCCGCGTCGGGGAAGCGCGCTGCCGTGGCGAACACGGGCCGCGCGTCACACACGGTCACGCGGTAACCGAGGAACTTGCCGATCTTGACGAGCGCCGACGCGAAGTCGATCGCGCCGAACACGATCATGCGGGGCGGCGGCACGCTCGACTCGACGAGGAGCGTGAGCGGCTGCCCGCAGCGCGAGCCGTCCTCGCCGATCTCCACCGTGCCGGTGCGCCCCGCGTCCAGCATCGCGCGGGCCTCGCCCGCCGCGGTGCGGTCAAGCTCGGGATGGCCGCCGAGCCCGCCCTCATGAGCGGCGTCGGCGTCGGAACGTACGAGAAGTGCCCGGCCCACGAGTTCCGCGGGTCCGGAAGTGATGCGGGCGACGGCCGCGGCCTCGCCCGATGCGGCCGCGGCGAGCGCGGACGCCAGAACCGGCCGTGCGGAGGAGTCCGCGCGGACCGGGGTGACGAGGATGTCGATGATGCCGCCGCAGGTCAGGCCCACGGCGAAGGCGTCCTCGTCGCTGTATCCGAAGCGCTCCAGGATGCTGTCGCCGTCTTCGAGCGCCTGCTGACACAGTTCATAGACGGCGCCTTCCACACACCCGCCGGAGACGGAGCCGATCGCCGTGCCGTCGGAGTCGACGGCCAGGGCCGCACCGGGCTGCCGGGGCGCGCTGCCGCCGACCGCCACCACGGTGGCGACGGCGAAGTCGCGTCCCTGCTCGACCCACCGGTTCAGCTCTTCGGCGATGTCCAGCATGTCCGTCTCCTAACGGGTGTGTGGTTTCCAGGATGAGCGGCTAGTTGACGCCCATCCAGTTCTCGATCGGGTGGAGCGCGAAGAAGGCGAGGAACACGAGCGCGAGCACCCACATGAGCCAGCCGATCTCACGGACCTTGCCCTGGGCGGCCTTGATCAGGACGTGGGCGATGACACCGGCCGCGATACCCACCGTGATGGAGTACGTGAACGGCATCAGGACCGTGGTCAGGAACACCGGAATGGCGGTGGCCTGGTCGGTCCAGTCGATGTGCCGGGCGTTGCTCAGCATCATCGCGCCGATGACGACGAGCGCCGCGGCGGCGACCTGGGTCGGGATGAGCTGGGCCAGCGGGGTGAAGAAGAGGCACAGCGTGAAGGCGAGACCGGTGACGACGCTCGCGAAGCCGGTCCGCGCGCCGTCGCCGACGCCCGCGGTGGACTCGACGAATACGGTCTGGCCGGAAGCGCCGGCGAAGCCGCCGACGACACCGCCCGCACCGTCGATCGCCAGGGCCTTGTTCAGACCCGGCATCTTGCCGTCCTTGTCGGCGAGGTTGGCCTGCTGGCCGATGCCGATGATGGTGCCCATGGCGTCGAAGAAGCCGGCGAGGACCAGGGTGAAGACGATGACGCCCACGGTGATGGCGCCGATGTCGCCGATCCCGCTGAAGGACACCTCACCGAAGAGGCCGAAGTCGGGCGACGAGACGATGGAACCGTTGAGTTCCGGGGCGTTCAGGCCCCAGTCCTGCTGGCGCATGCCCGCGACCTGGTTGACGATCGCGGCGAAGACGGCGCCGCCGACGATGCCGATGAGGATCGCGCCCGGGACCTTGCGGACCTGGAGCAGGAAGATCAGCAGGACGGTGACCGCGAAGCAGAGGACGGGCCAGCCCATGAGCTTGTCGTCGACGCCCAGCTGGATCGGCTTCGAGTACATGTCGCCGTGCTTGGACGGCATGGAGGTGACGAAGCCCGCCTGGACCAGACCGATCAGCGTGACGAACATGCCGATGCCCATGGTGATGGCGTGCTTCAGCGCCAGCGGAATCGCGTCCATGATCAGGGTCCGCAGGCCCGTGAGGACCAGCAGGATGATGATGGCGCCGTAGATGATGCACATCGCCATCGCGTTGCCCCAGGTCATCTCCGGGGCGACCTGGAAGGCCATGACGGCGGAGACACTGAGTCCCGCCGCGAGGGCCAGCGGCACATTGCCGAGGATCCCCATGACGATGGTGGTGGCGGCCGCCGCGAAGACGGTGGCGGTGGTCAGTTGATCACCGTCGAGCCGGTGTCCCGTGGCGTCGGGCACCGAGAGGATCACGGGGTTCAGAAGGATGATGTAGGCCATCGCCATGAAGGTGGTGATGCCGCCACGCACCTCCCGGCCGACGGTCGATCCTCTGTGGGTTATGTGGAAATACCGGTCGAGCCAGGACCTGCCGGCCGGGACGCGTGAGCCGTTGCCCGCGTCCTCTGCCGACGTCTTCGGCTCCGTTGACTGCTGGGTCATGGTGCCTAACTCCCAAGGTTCAAAGGGGCACCCGCAACAGGCTGTTAGTAAAGGGGTCGGGCCTGTGGAGACTGCGGGATTTGGGATGGTGCGTTTGGCTGCACGACCCGGGGGACGGCCCGAGACGAACTGGGGCTCCGAAGAGCGTGGGTACTGCGCAAGACCGCGAGCGGTGCGGTACTGGGGTTCTCCGGACGGCGCGAGCGAAAGGAAGTGTGACGTTCCGAGGGAGGCGCGCGCCGCCCGGAGAGATCGTGGGATCAGGTGCCGGTGAGGTGCTCTGGACGTACCGGCGTCCTGTTCAGCTCCAGACCCGTCGCGTTCCGGATCGCCGCGAGGACGGCCGGGGTCGACGAGAGGGTCGGGGCCTCGCCCATGCCACGGAGGCCGTAGGGCGCGTTCGGGTCGGCCAGTTCGAGCACGTCGACCGGGATGGTCGGCGTGTCGAGGATGGTCGGGATGAGGTAGTCCGTGAAGGAGGGGTTGCGCACCTTCGCGGTCTTCGGGTCGACGATGATCTCTTCCATCACCGCGACGCCCAGGCCCTGGGTGGTACCACCCTGGATCTGACCGACCACGGAGAGCGGGTTCAGCGCCTTGCCGACGTCCTGGGCGGTGGCGAGCTCGATGACCTTGACCAGGCCGAGCTCGGTGTCCACCTCGACGACCGCGCGGTGCGCGGCGAACGAGTACTGCACGTGGCCGTTGCCCTGACCGGTCTTCTTGTCGAAGGCCACGGTCGGACGGTGCCGCCACTCGGCCTCGGTCTCGACACTCTCGCCCTCGAGCAGCTCGGCCAGGTCCGCGAGGACCTCGCCGCCGTCGGTGACGACCTTGCCGCCTTCGAGGAGCAGCTCGGCGGTCGCCCACGCGGGGTGGTACGAGCCGAACTTGCGGCGTCCGATCTCGAGGACCTGCTCTCGGACGAGCTCGCAGGAGTTCTTGACCGCGCCACCGGTGACGTACGTCTGACGGGACGCGGACGTCGAACCGGCGGAACCCACCTGGGTGTCGGCGGGATGGATGGTCACCTGCTGGACGCCGAGCTCGGTGCGGGCGATCTGCGCGTGGACGGTGATGCCGCCCTGGCCGACCTCCGCCATCGCGGTGTGGACGGTCGCGACCGCCTCACCGTTGATGACCTCCATGCGCACCTTGGCGGTGGAGTAGTCGTCGAAGCCCTCGGAGAAGCCGACGTTCTTGATGCCGACCGCGTAGCCGATGCCGCGGACGACGCCTTCGCCGTGCGTGGTGTTGGAGAGTCCGCCGGGCAGCGCGCGGACGTCCGCGCCCTCGCTGGACTCCCACTGGCGCTCGGGCGGCAGCGGACGGGCCTTGACGCGGCGCAGGATCTCGGCGACGGGGGCCGGCGAGTCGACCGGCTGTCCCGTCGGCAGGAGCGTGCCCTGCGACATGGCGTTGAGCTGGCGGAACTCGACCCGGTCCATGCCCACCTTGTCGGCGAGCTTGTCCATCTGGGCCTCGTAGGCGAAGCAGGCCTGGACGGCGCCGAAGCCGCGCATCGCGCCGCACGGAGGGTTGTTGGAGTAGAGGGCGATCGCCTCGATGTCGACGTCCTCGACCACGTACGGACCGACCGACAGGGACGAGGCGTTGCCCACGACCGCCGGGGAGGCGGACGCGTAGGCGCCGCCGTCCAGGACGATCTTGCACTTCATGTGCGTGAGCTTGCCGTCCTTGGTGGCGCCGTGCTCGTAGTAGAGCTTCGCCGGGTGGCGGTGCACGTGGCCGAAGAAGGACTCGAAGCGGTTGTAGACGATCTTGACCGGCTTACCGGTGCGCAGCGCCAGGAGGCAGGCGTGGATCTGCATCGAGATGTCCTCGCGGCCACCGAACGCGCCGCCGACGCCGGAGAGCGTCATGCGCACCTTCTCCTCGGGCAGGCCGAGGACCGGGGCGATCTGTTCGAGGTCCGAGTGCAGCCACTGGGTGGCGACGTACAGCTCGACACCGCCGTCCTCGGACGGCACGGCGAGGCCGGACTCCGGGCCGAGGAAGGCCTGGTCCTGCATGCCGAAGGTGTACTCGCCCTTGACGATGAAGTCGGCCTTCTTGGCGGCCTCTTCGGCGTTGCCCCGGATGATCGGCTGGTTGTGCACGATGTTGGGGTGCGGGACGTGCTTGATGTACTCGTCGGTGCGGCCCTCGTGGACGAGGACGGCGTCCGGAGCGGTCGCCGATGCCTCGTCGGTGATGACGGGCAGTTCCCTGTACTCGACCACGATCTTCGCGGCGGCACGGCGGGCGGTCTCCGGGTGGTCGGCGGCCACGAGGGCGACCGGCTCACCGTGGTGACGGACCTTGCCGTGGGCGAGAACCGGGGTGTCCTGGATCTCCAGGCCGTAGTTCTTCATCTCGGCCGGCAGGTCGTCGTAGGTCAGGACGGCGTAGACGCCGGGCACCTTGAGCGCTTCGACGGTGTCGATCGACACGATCTCGGCGTGCGCCACGGTGCTGCGGAGCGTCTGGCCCCAGAGCATGTCCTCGTGCCACATGTCCGAGGAGTAGGCGAACTCGCCCGTGACCTTCAGGGTGCCGTCCGGGCGGAGCGTGGACTCGCCGATGCCGCCCTTGTTGTGCTTCTGGGTGACGTCGGTGGGCGCGCCCGTGGTGGTCTTGGTTCCAGCCATGATCAGACCGTCTCTTCCTGACGGGCGGCCGCCAGGCGGACCGCGTCCAGGATCTTCTCGTAACCGGTGCAGCGGCAGAGGTTGCCGGAGAGCGCCTCACGGATGTCGGCGTCCGACGGCGATGCGTTGCGCTCGAGCAGTTCGTCGGCCGCGACGAGGAGGCCGGGGGTGCAGAAGCCGCACTGGACGGCGCCGGCGTCGATGAACGCCTGCTGGATCGTGGAGAGTTCGCCGCCCTCGCCGGTCTGCCCGTCCGTTCCCTTGGCCTGCCACTGGCGGGCCTCCTGGAGGCTGGTGCCGCCGCAGACGGAGCCGCAGGCGCCGCCCGGGTGGGAGTCCTCGCGGTGCTTGGCGTAGTCCGCCAGGCCCTCGACGGTGACGACCTCGCGGCCCTGGACCTGTCCGGCCGCGACCAGACACGAACACACCGGTACGCCGTCGAGGCGGACGGTGCACGAACCGCACTCGCCCTGCTCACAGGCGTTCTTGGAGCCCGGAAGCCCCATGCGCTCACGCAGGACGTAGAGAAGGGACTCGCCCTCCCAGACGTCGTCGGCTTCCTGCTGACGGCCGTTGACCGTGAAGTTCACGCGCATTATGCGACTCCCTCAGTGCTGCGGCCGTTGCCGCGGTACGACTCCCAGGTCCAGCCGAGCGTGCGGCGGGCCATGATGCCGACGGCGTGCCGGCGGTAGTTCGCCGTGCCGCGGACGTCGTCGATCGGGTTGGCGGCACCGGAGGCGAGCTCCGCGAACTGCTTGGCGATCGAGGGGGTGATGATCTTCTTGCTGTCCCAGAAGCCGCCCTCGTCGAGCGCGGCGTTCAAGAACTCCTCGGCCGCCTTCGCCCGGATGGGGGTCGGGGCGGCGGAGCCGATGCCGGTCCGTACGGTCCGGGTCTCGGGGTGCAGGGCGATACCGAAGGCGCACACGGCGATGACCATCGCGTTGCGGGTGCCGACCTTCGAGTACTGCTGCGGTCCGTCCGCCTTCTTGATGTGGACGGACTTGATCAGCTCGTCGGCGGCGAGCGCGTTGCGCTTGACACCGGTGTAGAAGTCGTCGATCGGGATGAGGCGCGATCCGCGTACGGACTCCACCTCGACCTCACAGTCGGCGGCGAGCAGCGCCGGGTGGGCGTCACCGGCCGGGGACGCCGTCCCGAGGTTGCCGCCTACGCCGCCGCGGTTGCGGATCTGCGGGGAGGCCACCGTGTGCGAGGCCAGCGCGAGACCGGGGAGCTCCGTGCGCAGCTCCTCCATGATCTGGGTGTACGGAACCGAGGCGCCCAGCTGGACCGTCTCCTCGCCCACCGACCACTCGCTCAGCTCGGCGACGCGGTTGAGGTCAAGCAGGTACTCGGGACGACGGTGGTCGAAGTTGATCTCGACCATCACATCGGTGCCACCCGCAATCGGCACAGCGGTGGGGTGCTCGGCCTTGGCGGCGAGCGCCTCCTCCCAGCTGGCGGGGCGAAGGAAGTCCATGAGGCTCTCTTCTTCTTCATATCGAGGGTCGTTCGTTCGAGAGGATCCAGCCAAGTCGGACCGGAGGCCTCTCGACTGCTCGTTCATGTGCTGTTAACGCGGAGTGGGGCAAGTACACCGCCCGGTCGTCCGATGGGGTCAGTCACCGAAACCATGAAGGAGTTGGCTGGCCAAGCCGCGCGTCTTGTAGATTCGTATGAAGAACGGGCCTCAGTAACCTCGCGGATTCCCCCTGGAAACCGGAGACACCCCAAGGCACGCGGGCCCGGGTCGACTGATCCGGGCTGCCTGTACATCCCATTCGAGACAAGATCGGCGGCGACCACCATGCGGCTGCGCGCACTCCTTGACACCGACGCGCTGGGCCTGCGGCTGCTCGGCGGTGAGGAAGAGCTCGACCGCACCGTACGTGGCGTGATGACCACGGACCTGCGCGACCCGAGCCGGTACCTCGCGGGCGGCGAGCTGGTCCTGACCGGCCTCGCCTGGCGTCGCGACGCCTCGGACACCGAACCCTTCGTACGCATCCTCGCGAGCGCCGGAGTGGCGGCGCTCGCCGCGGGCGAGGCCGAGCTCGGCGATGTGCCCGACGACATCGTCGAGGCCTGCGCGCGGCACCGCCTGCCGCTGTTCGCCGTCAACGAGTCGGTCGCCTTCGCGACGATCACCGAGCACGTCGTCCGTCAGGTGTCCGGCGAGCGGGCCGGTGATCTGGCCGCCGTCGTCGACCGGCACCGCCGCCTGATGACCTCGGGCCCGACCGGCGGAGGCCCCGACGTCGTCCTCGACCTGCTCGGCTCCGACCTGGACCTGCGGGCCTGGGTCCTGTCCCCGGCCGGCCGCGCCATCGCGGGGTCGAGCGCGACGGGGCCCGCCCTGTCCACGGCGGTGTGCGCCCGCCTGGCGGCCGAGCACCTGGCCGCGGCGCGCACGGGTCGGCGTCGGCCGCACAGGGTCCAGCTGGACGGCACGACGTACTCCCTGTTCCCCGTTCGGAGCAGTGGGCGCGGTCCGGCTTCCGCGTCGGCCACGGCCGCGGCGAGCGCGGCGTCCCTGCGCGACGCGCGCGAGACGGTCCTTTCCGACTGGTTCCTGGCGGTCGAGGCCGACGCGGGCGACTGGCCCGAGGAGCGGCTCGACCTGCTGCAGGGCGTCACCCAGCTGATCGCGGTGGAGCGTGACCGGCGCGATGCCGCCCGCACGGTGCGGCGCAGGCTGGCCCAGGAGGTTCTCGAACTGGTCCAGACGGGCGCGGCCCCCGCGGAGATCGCGGCGCGCCTGCGGGTCGCCGCCCCCGTGCTCCTTCCCGGCCTGGGCGCGGCGCCGCACTGGCAGGTCGTGGTGGCCCGCGTCGAGTGGGACGGGGGCGAGATCGAGGGCGGCCCGGTGGCCCAGTCCCTCCTGGAGGAGATCCTCGTCGACCCGCTGGCGGCCGGCCCCGAGCCGTCCGACCGGATCGCGGTGGCCCATACGGGTGACGAGGCGATCGCGCTCGTGCCGCTGCCCGCGGTCTCCGCGGAGCACGACGGCTCGGAGACGGGCCTCCTTGCCGACACCCTCCTCGAGTCCGTCCGCGACCCCCTCTCGGCGGGCCTCGACGGCGACGGACGCCTCACGCTCGGCGTCAGCGCTTCCGTGCACTCGGCGGAGGGTCTTCGCGGCGCCCTGGAGGAAGCACGGCACGCCCGCCGGGTCGCGGCGGCGCGTCCGGGGCGGGTCTGCGCCGCGGGCCACCAGGAGCTGGCCTCGCACGTCCTGCTGCTGCCCTTCGTCCCGGACGACGTGCGCAAGGCCTTCACGGCCCGCCTCCTCGACCCGCTGCGGGACTACGACCGGCGCCACCGTGCGGAGCTCATCCCGACCCTGGAGGCGTTCTTGGACTGCGACGGTTCCTGGACGCGCTGCGCGGCGCGGCTGCACCTGCACGTCAACACGTTGCGCTACCGGGTGGGCCGTATCGAGCAGTTGACGAGTCGTGACCTTTCGCGCCTCGAGGACAAGCTCGATTTCTTCCTGGCACTGCGGATGAGCTGACGCGAGCGGCCTCGGTCAAACCCCTTTCATGGTCCGCCCTTTGTGAATTCTTTCACCCAGCCCCTTGGCCGGGTGCGCACATCCATGCTGAGATGCGCCCACGACTCAACAGCTCAATGGCGTGCTCGGGGAGGGCAACGTGGCGCATACCGCCATGTCTGGTTCCGGAACGACTGCAGGGGACGATCCACTCCAGACCGCGGTATGGCGGCTGCGCTCGCGCGGCTGCTGGACCGACGCGGCCGCGCTGCTGGCCTCGCGAGAGGGGCCATCGGCGGCGCTCCAGAGAACCTCACTCCTGGTGGAGCGGTGCCTGTTCACCGGCGAGGGATGGGCCGAGGCGGAGGACGGACTGCGCACGGCGGAGGCGCTCGCCGTGGCGGACGACGACCGTGGGGCCGCGGCGTGCGAGCGCGGGCAGCTGGCGTACGCCTCCACGGTGCTCGGCGTGCGGGACCGGGCGGACGAGGCGCGTACGGCGCTGGGGCGGGCGGCGGCGCTGCTCGCCCCGAATGCTTCGGGGCGCCCTCTCCTCGACTTCCGCCGTGGCCTGATCGCCGAGCACATCGCGGACTCGCCCCAGGCGGCGCGGGCCGCCTACCGGCGGGCGCATGCGGGGGCGACGGCGCACTCGGATCCCTTGCTGCTGTCCTTCACCTGGCGTCATCTGGCCGGACTCGCCCTGCGGGAAGGGGAGTTGGCGGAGGCGCGGCATGGGTTCGCGGAGTCGCTGCGGATTCGGGAGGAGCTGGGGTATCTGGTGGGGACGGCTCCTGCGCTTGCGGCTCTCGCCGATGCCGAGCCGGAGCCTGAGGCGGGGCGGCTTCGGGCTGAGGCGGCGCGGCTGTTCCGGTTGATGGGCGGGGTGCCGTCGTGGCTGGCGCAGCAGTTGTCGCCTCCGGCGCCGGCGGCGTGAGGTAGGAGCGGTTACACCCGCTCGGCGCGGGGGCCTTGGTTGCCGTCATCACCGGCTTCGCCGAGTTCGTCCTCAAACGCCGGACGGGCTGAAGATTCACTCCCGGCCCGGGGGAGATCTTTCAGCCCCTCCGGCGTTTGAGGAGCGGGGTCTGGGGCGGAGCCCCAGTTTCGGGAAGGGGTGGGGTTGGGGAAAGCCCCGCAGGGACCGCCCGAACCTCAGCCCCCCGCCCCCGCAAAGTGCTCCCGCACCAGGGACTGGACGACCCCCAGGTCCTGCGCCACCAACGCCTCCAGCAAAGCCATGTGCTCCGCCGCGTCAGCGACGAGGTCCGCGCGGCGGGCATGGACAGGGCCGCTCACGAGGGGCCACTGCGACCGGCGGTGCAGATCGTCCGCCACCTGGACCAGCTGCTGATTCCCGGAGAGGCCGAGCACCGCCCCGTGAAAGGCCCGATCCGCCTCCGCGTACCGGGCGAGATCGCCCCCCGCCGCCGCCACCGCACTCGCCTCCGCGAGCGGCCGCAGCTCGCACCACCGCGCCGCGGGCACCGTACGGGCAAGCCGAAGCATCACCGGCACCTCGATCAGCGCCCGCACCTCCGCCAGCTCCCCCAGCTCGCGCGCGCTCCGCTCGGTGACACGGAAGCCGCGGTTCGGTACGACCTCCACCGCTCCCTCGATCGCCAGCTGCTGCATCGCCTCGCGCACGGGAGTCGCCGAGACCCCGAAGCGCTCGCCGAGCACGGGCGCCGAGTAAACCTCGCCCGGCGCGAGATCGCCGCCGACGAGCGCGGCCCGCAGGGCGGCCAGGATCTGCCCGCGGACCGAGTTCCGCTGCACCGTCTTGCGGGGCGCGGGCACCGCCGCCTCACCGTGCGTGTGCTCACCGCGAGCCGGACGCGACGCCGGGGCCGGGGCAGAGGCCGGAGCCGGAGCCGGGGCCGAGGAGGCCCGCACCTGCTCCGGCACACGGACGGCGAGGCGGTACGCGTCATGCGCTCTGGCCTGCTCCACGAGGTCCACCCCAAAGTCCGCTCGGTCCGAAAGGTACGAGAGGCACCATAGGCGGACAGCCCCCCAGTTGAAACCTCGATCATTCCGGGTAAGGTTAGGCTTACCTGCAATCGATCGCGATTCGGTGGTCCCTCCATGTCCGTTCCCGCCTTGGCGAAGCGCGCCCCGAGCGCCCTCGCGGACGCCTACGCACGCCTCACCGAGGTGTTCCCCGGACTGCGTGTGACAGAGCTCGACGACCTCGGCGCGTACGAGCAGGCCCCACAGGGCGGCGGTTGGGTCACCGCCTCCCGGCTCGCGGAGGGCGGGGCCGACCTCGACGCTTTCATGGCGTGGGACGAGGCGCAGGTGCTGAAGGACTACGGGCAGGCGGGGCGCCCTGACGTCATCGCCAGCTTCGCGCTGCACCGCTATGCCTGGCCGGCCACCCTGCTGATCACCCTGCCGTGGTTCCTGCACCGCCGCGTGCCCCGTTACCCCGTACAGAACGTCGCCTTCCAGCGCACCCTCGGCCGCCTCGCCGTCCGCAGCGCGGGCTTCGCCTGTCTGCCGGGCGATCCGGCCGCCTCGCTGCCCGGCGCCCGCGTCGTGCCGGACGAGGAGGCTCTGCGCGCGGAGGTGCGGGCCTCCGTCGCCGAGCATCTGGGACCGCTCCTTGACGCCTTCGGGCCCCGGATGCGGCGCCGCTCGCGCGCCCTGTGGAGCGTCGCCACGGACGAGATCGTCGAGGGGCTCTGGTACATCGCCCATCTCCTCGGTGAGGAGCAGCGCGCCACTGACGAGCTGGAGCGACTGCTTCCGGGAGCCACCAAGCCGTACGTGGGGACGGCGGGGTTCCGTGAGCTGACGGGGCCGAACGGCGAGTCCCTGCCGACGCGTGACCGCGCGAGCTGCTGCATGTTCTACACGCTGCGCCCCGAGGACACCTGTGTGACCTGCCCGCGCACCTGCGACGCGGACCGCGTCGCGCGGCTGAGCGCCGCCGCGGCGGCCTGACCGGAGCCCCGCTCCGGACCGAAACCGCGACCCCTCCCCCTTGAACCACCCTTTCGTGTTCGTTTAATCGAACTCAACTCCCCTCCCCGTGGCCTGAGTTCGAGCAAAACGGCGCGCGCCGCACCCCTTTGCACCCCCCTTGGCGTTCTCTTGCGCCGAAACCCCTCTGGGGGCCATCGGGATTGGGCCACTATGGCGCCCGAACGCCCTACCGCGACGCAAGGGACCCCAGATGAGACTGACCGACATATCGCTGGACTGGCTGCTTCCGGGCTGTGTCCTGCTCCTGGGCATGGCGGTGGCGGTGGCGGTACTCGCACGCGGCAAGCGCGCCGGGCAGAAGGCGGCCGCCAATGCCTCGAGTGACGACACGTGGGAACGCAGCGAGGAGCGCCGCAGGCGCAAGGAAGCCGTCTACGGAACGGCCTCGTACGTTCTGCTGTTCTGCTGTGCGGCGGTCGCCGCCGCGCTCTCCTTCCACGGCCTGGTCGGCTTCGGCCGGCAGAACCTCAACCTCACCGGCGGCTGGGAGTACCTGGTCCCGTTCGGGCTCGACGGCGCGGCGATGTTCTGCTCCGTGCTCGCCGTGCGCGAGGCGAGCCACGGTGACGCGGCCCTCGGCTCGCGGCTCCTGGTGTGGACGTTCGCCGGCGCCGCCGCGTGGTTCAACTGGGTGCACGCGCCCAGGGGCCTGGGCCACGCGGGCGCCCCGCAGTTCTTCGCCGGGATGTCGCTTTCGGCCGCGGTGCTCTTCGACCGCGCCCTGAAGCAGACGCGCCGTGCGGCGCTGCGCGAACAGGGCCTGGTGCCGAGGCCGTTGCCGCAGATCCGGATCGTGCGGTGGCTGCGCGCGCCCCGGGAGACCTTCGGCGCCTGGTCGCTGATGCTCCTCGAAGGCGTGCGCACCCTGGACGAGGCGGTCGAGGAGGTCCGCGAGGACCGGCGCGAGAAGGAGCGCACCCGGATCACCAGGCGGGACCGGGAGAAGCTGGAGCGTGCGCAGCTCAAGGCGATCAGCCGCGGGCATCGCGCCCTCCCCGGCCGGGGCGGAGGGCGCCAGGTCGATCTGCCCGCGGTCGCGCCTGCCGCCGGGTCCGCGCAGGTCGGCACGGACCCTGCCATAGCGCCGCAGCCCCAGGAACAGCTGCCTCTGCGCTCCCGGCCCTCCCTCCAGGCCGTCAAGAACGGCACTGAACCCGTCACCGTCGACCTCACCGCCGAGGACGACACCCAGACGCTGCCGCGGCTCGACTCCCTTGAGCAGAAGCTCAAGGATCTGGAGCAGCAGTTCGGCTGATGTCAGCAGCGCAGGACGGGAGTTGGGCGGTGGTCCGGTTCATGCCGGGCCGCCGTCCAGTTCGAACCACACCACCTTCCCGACCCCGTGCGCCCGCACGCCCCACGCGTCGGCGAGGGACTGCACGAGCATCAGACCTCGGCCGTGCGTGCTGCCGTCGGCGTCCGGCACGCAGAGCTTCGGGCGACGCCCCACGAAGTCCCTGACCTCGACGCGCAGCCTGCCCGGCCGCACGGTCGCCGTCAGGATGGCGTCACGATCGGTGTGCACCAGTGCGTTCGTGACCAGCTCGCTGGTCAGCAGCTCGGCTATCTCGGATCTTCCGGGCCTCCCCCAGGACCGGAGCAGTTCACGCAGCGCGCCCCTGACTTCAGGGACCGCCCGTAGGTCGGATCGCCCCAATCTGCGCCGGAGTTGAGCCCGATGGAGCTCTACCGGCTTGCTGTCGGTCGGCTCGTCCCTTGCTTTCGGCGAAGAAGTCCCGAGATGGATGGGACTGCCCCCTCTTAACTGCCTTGTCATGACCCCCGCCCACAAAACGAGTCAGATCCTTCCTGCTCGAACACCCTCACGGAATGCATGCCCCACCCGGTTGGCGGCACTCATGTCCATTCGTCAACCATTGGGGTGGGTGCGCCCGAGCCCGGCGGGGAAGTGAAGCGGTGGACCGTTTCTGCTTGATCCCGACCGGGCCCGAACACGCCACGCCGGGCCCGCCCGAGCATTCCGAGGAGCCGCCGTGCACGACGACCGACTGCTGGTGGAGGGACGCCTGGAGCGCGCCCTGCGGCAGTTCATCCGCCCCGCCCAGTACGCGGACCGTGTGCCGCTCGCCCTCTCCGTCTGGCACGCGCCGGGCGAACCGGTCCCCGTCGCCGAGGCTCTCGAAGCCTCGTACGCGCCCTTCGAGACGGGCACCGAGTGGGGAAAACCCTGGTCAACCAGTTGGTTCCGGTTGCGCGGTCAGGTGCCGGACGCCTGGCGCGGGCGCCACGTCGAGGTGGTCGTCGACCCCGGCTTCACCGGCGATGGACCCGGCTTCCAGGCGGAGGGCCTGGTGTACGACGCGTCGGGCGTCCCCCTCAAGGGCATTCACCCCCGCAACCGGCACATCCCCGTGGCGGCCTCCGCGCGGGGCGGCGAGCCGGTGCACCTCCTCCTGGAGGCGGCGGCCAACCCGGCCGTCCTGCATGACTTCGAACCGACACCGCTGGGCGACGTACTGACCGCGGGAGATCGTCCCATCTACCGATTCGCCTCTGCCGATCTCGCCGTACTGGACGAGGACGTTTGGCAGTTGACCCTGGACATCGAGGTCCTTTCGGAGCTGATGTACGAACTGGACGCCGCCCGCCCGCGCCGTCACGAGATTCTGCGCGCCCTGGAGAGGGCCCTGGACGCGCTCGATCTGCACGACGTGCCGGGCACGGCGGCAGCCGCCCGCGCCGAGCTCGCCGAGGTCCTTGCGAGCCCCGCCCACGCCAGCGCCCACCGGGTCTCGGCCACCGGGCACGCCCATATCGACTCGGCGTGGCTGTGGCCGCTGCGCGAGACGGTGCGCAAGGCGTCCCGCACCTTTGCCAATGTGACGGCGCTCGCCCGGGACTACCCCGAGCTGGTCTTCGCCTGCTCGCAGGCCCAGCAGTACGCGTGGGTCAAGGAGCACCAGCCGCACATCTGGGAGCGCATCAAGAAGGCCGTCGCGGACGGCAATTGGGCGCCGGTGGGTTCCATGTGGGTCGAGTCGGACGCGAACATGCCGGGCGGCGAGGCGCTGGCCCGGCAGATCACGCACGGGATGCGGTTCTTCCGCGAGGAGCTGGGCGTGGAGACGGAGGAGATCTGGCTGCCGGACTCCTTCGGCTACACGGCGGCGTTCCCGCAACTGGCGAAGCTCGCGGGCGTGCGCTGGTTCCTCACCCAGAAGCTGAGCTGGAACCAGTCCAACAAGATGCCGCACCACACCTTCTGGTGGGAGGGCATCGACGGCACCCGTGTCTTCACGCACTTCCCCCCGGTGGACACCTACAACTCCCAGTTCCACGGCGCCGAACTCGCCCACGCGGAGCGGAACTTCGCCGAGAAGGGCCGCGCGTCGCGTTCCCTGGTGCCGTTCGGCTGGGGTGACGGCGGGGGCGGTCCGACCCGCGAAATGCTGGAGAAGGCACGGCGGTTGCGGTCCCTGGAGGGTTCACCGCGGGTCGAGATCGAGAAGCCGTCGAAGTTCTTCGTCGCCGCCGAGGAGGAGTACGGGGCGCAGGCGCCGGTCTGGTCCGGCGAGCTCTATCTGGAGCTGCACCGTGCCACGTACACGACGCAGGCGGCCACCAAGCGCGGCAACCGGCGTACCGAACACGCCTTGCGCGAGGCGGAGTTGTGGTGCACCGCGGCCGCGCTGCGCGACCCTTCGTACGCCTATCCCTACGACGCCCTGGACCGTCTGTGGAAGACGGTGCTCCTGCACCAGTTCCACGACATCCTGCCGGGCTCGTCGATCGCGTGGGTGCACCGGGAGGCCCGCGACACGTACGCGCGCGTGCTCGCCGAGCTCGATGAGATCACCGCGGAGGCGGTACGTTCCCTCGGCGAGGGAGAGCCCGCCGCGCTCAACGCGTCGCCGTACGCGCGCAGCGAGGTCGTCACGACCGACCAGGGCGCTCTGGTGCACGTCAATGTCCCTGCCCTGGGGACGCGGGGCCTGACGGAGGCCGCCGGGTACACCCGGGAGACCGGGGCCACCGCTCTCCTGGCGGACGGTGAGATCCAGCTCCTGAACGAGCACCTGCGCGTCTCCATCGACGCGGACGGCCTGCTGACCTCCGTGCACGACGTCGACGCGCACCGCGAGGTCCTGTCCCCCGGTTCGCGCGGCAACCTCCTCCAGCTGCATCCCGACCACCCCACGCACTACGACGCGTGGGACCTCGACAAGCACTACCGCCACACGCACACCGACCTCACGGACGCCGAGTCCGTGGAGCTGGTCGAGGACGGGCCGCTGCGGGTCTCCGTCCGTGTGGTGCGGGTCTTCGGGGAGTCGCGGATCACCCAGGAGATCCGGCTCGCGGCGGGCAGCCGGCGTATCGACGTCGTCACGGACGTCGACTGGCGGGAGTCGGAGAAGGTGCTCAAGGCCGCCTTCCCGCTGGACGTGCACGCCGAACGGTCCGCCGCCGAGATCCAGTTCGGGCACGTACACCGTTCCACGCACGCCAACACCGGCTGGGACGCGGCCCGTTTCGAGATCTGCGCGCACCGGTGGCTGCGGGTCGCCGAGGAGGCGTACGGCGTGGCGGTGCTCAACGACTCGACGTACGGCCATGACGTGACGCGCGCCCCGCACGGCGACGGTCTCGGCACCACCGTGCGGCTCACGCTCCTTCGCGCCCCGCACAGCCCGGACCCGGAGACGGATCTGGGCGTGCACCGTTTCACGTACGCCCTGCTGCCCGGCGCGACGACGGGCGACGCGGTCGCGGAGGGGCTCGCGCTGAACCTGCCGCTGCGGGTCGCGTCCGCGCCCGTGCTGCCCTCCCTGGTGAGCGTCGACAATCCGGCGGTGACGGTGGAGTCGGTGAAGCTCGCGGACGACGGGAGCGGCGATGTCGTGGTGCGGCTCTACGAGTCGCGGGGCGGGCGCGCGGCGGCCGCGCTCACCACGTCGTTCGCGGTGAGCGCGGCCGAGGTGACCGATCTTCTGGAGCGCCCGCTCGAACCGGCCCACACGGACGACGCGGGGCTCCTGCTCGCGCTGCGTCCGTTCCAGATCCTGACGCTGCGACTGCGGCCTGCCTGATCTGTCTGGTCTGCCTGACCCAACGTCAGGGGCGTGGCACGTTCCGCAGGTTGGAGCGTGCCATCTGGACCATGCGGCCGACCCCGCCATCCAGGACGATCTTGCTGGCGGAGAGCGCGAAGCCCGTCACCATCTCGGAGCTGATCTTGGGCGGGATGGAGAGGGCGTTCGGGTCGGTGACGATGTCGACGAGGGCGGGGCCCTTGTGCGAGAAGGCGTCCTTCAGGGCGCCCGCGAGCTGCTTGGGCTTCTCGACACGCACTCCGTAGGCACCGGCGGCGCGGGCCACGGCGGCGAAGTCGGGGTTGTGGTTGTCCGTGCCGAAGGAAGGGAGGCCGGCCACCAGCATCTCCAACTCGACCATGCCGAGGGAGGAGTTGTTGAAGAGGACGACCTTCACCGGCAGGTCGTACTGGACGAGGGTGAGGAAGTCGCCCATCAGCATGGAGAACCCGCCGTCGCCCGACATGGAGACGACCTGGCGCTTGCGGTCGGTGAACTGGGCGCCGATCGCCTGCGGCAGGGCGTTGGCCATCGAGCCGTGGCTGAAGGAGCCGATGATGCGGCGCTTGCCGTTCGGGGAGAGGTAGCGGGCCGCCCAGACGTTGCACATGCCCGTGTCGACGGTGAACACCGCGTCGTCGGCGGCGAGTTCGTCGACGACGGACGCCACGTACTCGGGGTGGATCGGGATGTGCTTCTCGACCTTGCGCGTGTAGGCCTTGATGACGCCTTCAAGCGCGTCCGCGTGCTTCTTCAGCATCTTGTCGAGGAACTTGCGGTTGCTCTTCGGCGTGACGCGCGGGGTGAGACAGCGCAGGGTCTCGCGTACGTCGCCCCAGACGGCGAGGTCCAGCTTGGAGCGGCGGCCGAGGCGTTCGGGGCGCACGTCGACCTGGGCGATCTTGACGTCGTCGGGCAGGAAGGCGTTGTACGGGAAGTCCGTGCCGAGGAGGATCAGGAGGTCGCACTCGTGGGTGGCCTCGTAGGCGGCGCCGTAGCCGAGGAGCCCGCTCATGCCGACGTCGTACGGGTTGTCGTACTGGATCCACTCCTTGCCGCGCAGGGCGTGACCCACCGGAGACTTGATCTTCTCGGCGAACTCCATGACCTCGGCGTGCGCGCCTGCCGTGCCGCTGCCGCAGAAGAGGGTGACCTTGTCGGCCTCGTCGATCATCGCGGCGAGCTTGTCGATCTCCGTGTCGCCGGGGCGCACGGTGGGGCGCGAGGTGACCAGGGCGCTCTCGGGTGACTTGTCCGGGGCGGGCTGGTCGGCGATGTCTCCGGGCAGCGTGACGACGCTGACGCCGGACTGCCCGATCGCGTGCTGGATGGCGCTCTGGAGCAGCCTCGGCATCTGCTTCGGATTGGAGATCATCTCGCTGTAGTGACTGCACTCCTGGAAGAGCCGATCGGGGTGGGTCTCCTGGAAGAACCCGAGGCCGATCTCGCTCGACGGGATGTGCGACGCGAGGGCGAGGACGGGCGCCATGGAGCGGTGGGCGTCGTAGAGGCCGTTGATCAGGTGGAGGTTGCCGGGGCCGCAGGATCCGGCGCAGACGGCGAGGCTCCCGGTGATCTGGGCCTCGGCGCCGGCCGCGAAGGCCGCGGTCTCCTCGTGCCTGACCTGCACCCAGTCGATGCCCTTGGTGCGTCTGATCGCGTCCACGACCGGGTTGAGGCTGTCGCCCACGACTCCGTACATGCGGCGCACACCGGCGCGGACGAGGATGTCGACGAACTGTTCGGCGACGTTCTGCTTGGCCATGGCTTCACGAACCCTTCAGTCCCCTTGATTCTCTTGGGGTCCATGAATTCACGGTTAGGGCACTCACGCCTCCCAAACAGCGGCCGCCGTTCGGTCGTCCGCGTACCCCTTGACCCTGACCTGGATGTCCGCGAGGAAGGTCGCGAGGCCCGGCGGACCGCTCTTGGCCCACCGCTGCGTGAGGTGCGCGGCGAACTCGGGCTCGCCCCGCAGGGGCTCGGCGAGGCCGCCGCTGCAGAGCACCAGGGCATCACCCGGGCGGGCTACGGAGGCGCGGAAACGGAAGGGTTCGCGGTGCGGGGGCTCGGGGGCGGGCTCGTACGGACTCGGGGGCGTGATGATCCCCATGTCCATGGTGAGCCGATCGCCGTCGGGGGTCTCCGGGGGTACGGAGCCGAATCCGACGACGGGAGGCCCGGCGTCACCGGCGGGGTCGCTGACGCGGGGCTCTATGTCCTGCCAGGCGCCGTCCCTGAGCCGGAAGAGTCCGCCGCCGCCGACGCCGAAGAAGACGCGGGTTCGGCACTCGGGGTCGGCGGGCAGCAGGAGGCAGCGCAGGGACGCCGCGTACTCCTCGGGCTCGACGCCCAGGTCGGCCGCGTGCGCGCGGAGCTTGCCGAGGCTGCGGTCGGTGAGGCGGTGCAGACCGCTCTTGAGGTCGCCGCGCCGGGCGGCCCGGATGTCCTCGGAAAGCCGCTGATGGCTGCGCCCCACGGCACGGCCGATCCAGGCGCAGGCCTCGGCGGCGGCGCGGTGGGCGCCCGGTGTGGCCCGCGCGCCGGTTGCCATGGCCACCAGGATCAGAGCGCTCTCCCCGGTCCCGAACCGCGCGGTGAGCAGCGAGTCGCGGCGCGGCTCGCCCCGATAGCGCGCGGAGTCCCCACGCACGGAGACGGCCCGCAGGGTCGATGTGCCGTAGCGGGCGCCGTCGAGCACGGTGTCGGCGACCAGATCGCCCAGGTCGTCGGGGTCGGCGGCGGGCAGGACGGTGGGCTCGGCGTCGTAGGTGGGCGGCCCGTCGCCGACGTACGGGACGGCGTCCACGGCTGCTGCCGTCACAGACGGCTCCCGCTCCACCGGGGTGGGTACCTGCGGATCCACCGGGGCGGACGCCTGCGGACCCGGAACCGTGGATTCCTCGGGCGCGCGGGGCGCGGGGACGGCGGTCGTGCGGCTCGGGTCACCGGGAGGCTTCGACGGCCCCGCCGGAAAAGTGACCGGCCCCGTGGGCGCGGCGGGTGGCTCCCAGG
>NZ_BAAAUG010000029.1:85332-101606 GCF_039533825.1 Streptomyces rectiviolaceus | reverse complement strand
CCTCGGCCTGCGCGGGCTCGGCGGCCGGGGCGGACTCGGCGGCGGGCGCACCGCTGCCGTCGTCGTTGACGGCCAGCTCCGCGCCGACCTCGACGGTCTCGTCCTCGGCGACCTTGATGGACGCCAGGATGCCTGCGGCCGGGGAGGGGATCTCGGTGTCGACCTTGTCGGTCGAGACCTCGAGCAACGGCTCGTCGGCCTCGACGCGCTCGCCCTCGGCCTTCAGCCAACGGGTGACAGTGCCCTCGGTGACGCTCTCGCCGAGCGCCGGAAGGGATACGGAAACCGCCATGGTTTCAGTTGCTCCTTACGAAAAATTGGGGCCTCCCCTGCTCGAGCGAAGTCGAGAGCTTGGGGAAGGAAGTCTAGGTCGTCGCGCCCGAAAACTGAGGGGGCTCAGTCGTGGGAGTGCAGCGGCTTGCCCGCGAGGGCCAGGTGGGCCTCGCCCATCGCCTCGTTCTGCGTCGGGTGGGCGTGGATCAGCTGGGCGACCTCTGCGGGCAGCGCCTCCCAGTTGTAGATCAGCTGGGCTTCGCCGACCTGCTCGCCCATGCGGTCGCCGACCATGTGGACGCCGACCACGGCACCGTCCTTGACCTGGACGAGCTTGATCTCGCCCGCGGTCTTGAGGATCTTGCTCTTGCCGTTGCCCGCCAGGCTGTACTTGAGGGCGACGACCTTGTCCGCGCCGTAGATCTCCTTGGCCTTGGCCTCGGTGATGCCCACGGAGGCGACCTCGGGGTGGCAGTACGTCACCTTCGGCACGCCGTCGTAGTCGATCGGGACGGTCTTGAGACCGGCCAGGCGCTCCGCCACCAGGATGCCCTCGGCGAAGCCGACGTGCGCGAGCTGGAGCGTCGGCACCAGGTCGCCCACGGCCGAGACGGTCGGGACGTTGGTCTGCATGTACTCGTCGACCAGGACGAACCCGCGGTCCATCGCGACGCCCTGCTCCTCATAGCCGAGACCGGCGGAGACCGGGCCGCGGCCGATGGCGACAAGCAGCACCTCGGCCTCGAAGGTCTTGCCGTCGGCGAGGGTCACGCGGACGCCGTCCTGCGTGTACTCGGCCTTGTCGAAGAAGGTGCCGAGGTTGAACTTGATGCCGCGCTTGCGGAACGCGCGCTCAAGAAGCTTCGAGGAGTTCTCGTCCTCGACCGGCACGAGGTGCTTGAGGCCCTCGACGACGGTGACCTCGGCCCCGAAGGACTTCCACGCCGAGGCGAACTCGACGCCGATGACGCCGCCGCCCAGGATGATCGCGGACTTCGGCACGCGGTCCATGACCAGGGCGTGGTCCGAGGAGATGATGCGGTTGCCGTCGATCTCCAGGCCCGGCAGCGACTTCGGCACGGAGCCGGTCGCGAGAAGCACGTGGCGGCCCTGGACGCGCTGGCCGTTCACGTCCACGGAGGTCGGGGACGAAAGCTTGCCCTCGCCCTCGATGTACGTCACCTTGCGCGAGGCGATGAGTCCCTGCAGGCCCTTGTAGAGGCCCGAGATCACGTCGTCCTTGTACTTGTGGACGGCCGCCATGTCGATGCCGTCGAAGGTGGCCTTCACGCCGAACTGGTCGGCCTCGCGAGCCTGGTCGGCGATCTCACCGGCGTGCAGCAGCGCCTTCGTAGGGATGCAGCCGTTGTGCAGGCAGGTGCCGCCGACCTTGCCCTTCTCGATCAGGGCGACGTCCAGGCCCAGCTGCGACGCGCGCAGTGCCGCGGCGTAACCGCCGCTACCGCCGCCGAGGATCACTAGGTCGAAAACGGTGCTGGCGTCGTTCGCCACGTCACGTCCTCCATGCATGTGCGCCGTACGCCGGACCCCTTTTTCTCGGGGGACGACCGGTCGGTCGGCTGGTATCGGCCGCTCTTGTTTCGGCCCTGTGGTGGGGGCCCTGTCCTGCCGAGAACCCATCTTCGCACTTGTCGGCGGGTGGTGGGACGGCGGGCCGGGCTGTGAGATGTCTGATTCGCCACGTGAGGGTGTAACCCAGGCGTATGAACGTACGGATTTCGTCGAGGGCGAAATCAGACATGTGCAGACCGGGGCCCGGACATCTGGACGTCCGGGCCCCGGTCTGCGTACGAAGGCTCTGCGGTCAGCCGAGGTCGCCCGCGGCCGTGCGCTCCGCGAGGCGGACCAGGGTGCGGACCGCGGTGCCGGTGCCGCCCTTGGGCGTGTAGCCGAACGGGCCGCCCTCGTTGAAGGCCGGGCCCGCGATGTCCAGGTGCGCCCAGGTGATGCCCTCGCCGACGAACTCCTTCAGGAAGAGACCGGCCACCAGACCGCCGCCCATGCGCTCGCCCATGTTGGCGATGTCGGCGGTGGGGGAGTCCATGCCCTTCAAGAGGTGCTCGGGCAGCGGCATCGGCCAGGAGTCCTCGCCCGCCTCCAGGGAGACGTCGTGGATCGCGGCACGGAACGCGTCGTCGTTGGCCATGATGCCGAAGGTGCGGTTGCCGAGCGCCATCATCATCGCGCCGGTCAGCGTGGCCACGTCGACGATCGCGTCGGGCTTGTCCTCGGAGGCCTTGGCGATCGCGTCGGCCAGGACCAGGCGGCCCTCGGCGTCCGTGTTGAGCACCTCGACGGTCTTGCCGCTGTACATGCGAAGGACGTCGCCGGGGCGGGTCGCCGAGCCCGACGGCATGTTCTCGGCGAGCGCCAGCCAGCCGGTGACGTTCACTTCGAGGCCCAGGCGCGCGGCGGAGACGACGGCGGCGAAGACGGCCGCGGCACCGGCCATGTCGCACTTCATCGTCTCGTTGTGACCGGCGGGCTTCAGCGAGATGCCGCCCGAGTCGTACGTGATGCCCTTGCCGACGAAGGCGAGGTGCTTCTTCGCCTTGGACGACGTGTACGAGAGCTTGACCAGGCGCGGCGGGGCGTCCGAGCCGATGCCGACGCCGAGGATGCCGCCGAAGCCGCCCTTGCCGAGGGCCTTCTCGTCCAGGACCTGGACCTTGATGCCGTGTTCCTTGGCGGCCGCGGAGGCGACCGCGGCGAAGGCCTCGGGGTTCAGGTCGTTCGGCGGCGTGTTGATGAGGTCGCGGGCGCGGTTGAGCTCCTCGGACACGGCGGTGGCGCGCTCGACGGCGGCCTTGTACGCCTTGTCGCGGGGCTTGCCGCCGAGCAGGGCGATCTCGGCGAGCGGGCCCTTGGCGTCCTTGCCCTTCGCGGAACCGTTTTCCTTGTACGCGTCGAAGGAGTACGCGCCGAGCAGCGCGCCCTCGGCGATGGCGCCGGTGTCCTCGGCGTCCTCGGCGGGCAGCGCGAACGCGGCCTTCTTCGAGCCGGACAGGGCGCGCGCGGCAGTGCCGGCGGCGCGGCGCAGGGCGTCGGTGCCGTACGTCTCGTCCTTCTCCGGCACCGTGCCGAGACCGACCGCGACGACGACCGGCGCCTTGAAGCCGGAGGGCGCGGGCAGCTTGGTCACCTCGCCCTCGGCGCCCGAGGCGCCGAGGGTCTCCAGGACGGACGCGAGCTTGCCGTCGTACGCCTTGTCCACGGCCTCGGCGCCCGGCGCGACGACCGGACCCTTGGCGCCCTTCGCGACACCGACGACGATCGCGTCGGCACGGAGGCCGGACGCGGCGGCAGTGCTGAGAGTCAGAGCAGTCACGGTGGTGAATTCTCGCTTCCGTTGAGTTCCTTGGCCGATGGGGTGGGTCGACCCGCCCGGCGCCAGCCTAGAACGGGCCGGAAAGGCACCGAACATGAGCCTACGCGCGTCGCGCCCATTCGATCGTGTCGGTGGAGATTCATCCGTTCGTGGCGCCGCATTTATGTTTCAACGAGGCGTGGGGCGATGCGGTTCAGCCGAGGGCCAGGGCGACCAGGGCCGCTGTGGCGGCGGTCTCGGCGAGCGCGCCGAAGACGTCCCCGGTGATGCCGCCGAAGCGGCGGACGCAGTGCCTCAGGAGGAGTTCGGCTGCGCAGACCGCCAGCACGACGGCGGCCGCGTACTGCACGGTCTCGTACGTCCCGAAGGGCGAGGCGGCGAGCGCGGCCACGGCGGTGACGAGCGCTGCCGCGAGCAGGGCGGCGCCCCGGGGAACCGTCCCGGCCACCGCCGCGCCCAGTCCCTCCGGGCGGGCCGGTGGGATGCCCTTGCGGGCGGCCAGGGTGAGGGCGAGGCGGGCGGCGGTCGCGGCGACGACCGACGCGAGTGCGCCCCGGGTCCATGAGGCTTCGTACAACTGGAAGAGCACGGCCACTTGGGCGAGCAGGGTGAAGAGCAGGGTGATGACGCCGAAGGGGCCGACGTCGGACTGCTTCATGATGCGGAGCGCCTGGTCGGCGGGTTTGGCGCTGCCGAGGCCGTCGGCGGTGTCGGCGAGGCCGTCGAGGTGCAGGCCGCGGGTGAGCGCCGCGGGGGTTGCGGCGGTCGCTGTGGCGGCGAGCAGTGGGCCTGCGCCGAGGGCCATGAGCGCGGCTCCCACCGCTGCCGCGCACAGGCCGACCACCAGCCCTGCCAGGGGGGCGCAGATCATCCCTGCGCGGGCGGCGTCACGGTCCCACTTGGTGACGTGGACCGGGAGCGCGGTGAGGGTGCCGAAGGCGAAGCGGAGGCCGTCGGCGGGGGAGGTTCGAGGCACCGCGGAAGATTACCTGGGAGCTGCGGGGAGCCGCGGCGCAGAGCCCCCACGTGCCCGCAGCGAAGTGCGGCAAGCGGATCCCCGGCCCAGGATGGCCCCATGGGTGACTGGTGGTACCGGAACATCACGGAGCCGGGGAAGCTGCCGCTCCTCCTGGCCCTGCTCTCCTTCGTGGCCACCTTCCTGATCACCCGGACCATCACCCGCCTGATCCGCGCGGGCAAAGGCCCGTTCCGGAACATCAGCACGGGCGACGTCCACATCCACCACGTGGTGCCCGGCATCTTCCTCATGCTCGTGGGGGGATTCTGGGCGGTCGCGGCCGGCCGGCACAGCCTCGCCTCGATGTTCGCGGCGGTCATCTTCGGCGTGGGCGCCGGTCTCGTACTCGACGAGTTCGCGCTGATCCTCTACCTCGACGACGTCTACTGGGGCGAGCAGGGCCGCAAGAGCGTCGAGGTCGTGATGCTCACGGCGGCCCTGGTCGTGCTCATCCTCACCGGCTTCACGCCGTTCGGGGTGAACGACATGACACCTGAGGAGCGGGGCAACCGCGCGGGCCTCGCCCTGAACATCGCCGTCAACTGCTGCTTCGCCCTGGTGGCCCTGGTCAAGGGCAAGCTGCGTACGGCCCTGATCGGCGTCGTCGTACCGTTCGTCGCACTGGTGGGCGCCGTCCGCCTCGCCCGCCCGGGGTCGGCGTGGGCGAGGCGCTTCTACCGCAACCGGCACCGCGCCCGTGCCCGCGCGGCCCTGCGCGCCTTCCGCCACGACCGCCGCTGGGCGGGCCCGCGCCGCAAGATTCAGGACTGGATCGGCGGCAAACCCGACCCGGAACTGGCACGCCCGCGCCGCTGAAGCCCCGCCGAGCAGGCACACAGCACCAACACAGCGGCGATCGCCGCCAGATGCTCCTTGCCCGCGAGGTTGTTCTTGACGAACACCTCGACGACCATCACGGCGATCACGAGCCCCGCCGTGAACCAGGCCCGGTAGCGCCAGCACACGTAGACCGCGAGCCCGACCACCGCGGCGGAAGGACCGGTGTCGACGACCTGCGCGTCGGAGGCGGGGAGCCCCAGCGGATGGCCGGGACCCCACTCGATGCCCACGCGCGCGTAGAGCGTGCCCGCGAGGGTGGCCGCGTAGCCGATGACGAGCGTGCGCCACCAGCCGACGCAGATCTCCGCGATGCCGAACACCAGCAGGATCTGTGCGAGCGCGCCCCAGACGGGCAGGTCGAGGGCGGGCACGAAGAGCGAGAGCGGGGTGCGCAGCAGGGCGAGCCAGAGCGGGTCCTCGGCCCGTACGGAGCCGATGTTCTGTACGAACTGATAGCCCCAGGACTGGTTCTGCACGAACTGGAAGAGGGCGGTCAGGCAGACGGCGGCCAGCGTCATGGGCGCCGCCCTCCACCGCCGCTCGGCGATGCCGCGGCGCACGGCGGTGTACAGCGGCCCCCACTCGCCGCGGGCCAGGCGGGCGAGCAGGACCGGCCGGGTCCTGGCCGGGGCGGGGGTGCTCATCGTCGGGACTCCAGGTGCTTGCGGTGCAGCCGCCCCCAAGTTCTCGGCTGCGCTCGAACAGGGAGGGACCCCCTTGGCAGGCCCGGCGCTTCCAGGAAGCCCTCCGCGCGGGCCGACGCGATGCCGATGCGCGGCAGGTCGCCGCTCTTCTCGAAGAGAAGGAAGCGGGGTTCCCAGATCGGGCGGTACTTCGCGTTGGCGCGGTACAGCGACTCGATCTGCCACCACCGCGAGAAGAAGGTGAGCAGCGAGCGCCACAGCCGCAGGACCGGGCCCGCGCCGAGCCGCGAGCCACGCTCGAAGACCGACCTGAACATCGCGAAGTTCAGCGAGACCTGAGTGATCTTGATCTCGGCGGCGCGCTGGAGCAGCTCGATGACCATGAACTCCATCAGGCCGTTCTCGGAGTCGCGGTCGCGCCGCATCAGATCGAGGGACAGGCCGTGCGGGCCCCACGGCACGAAGGAGAGCACTGCTCTCAACTCCCCATTGCCATCGGTGCATTCGAGCATCACGCACCGCCCGTCCTCGGGATCCCCGAGCCGCCCGAGCGCCATGGAGAAGCCGCGCTCGGTGGCCCCGTCGCGCCAGTCGTCGGCCCGCTTGAGCAGGTACGCCATCTCGTCGGCCGGGATGTCCTCGTGGCGGCGGATCCGCACCTCGTAACCGGCCCGCTTGACCCGGTTGTACGCCTGCCGGACCGTCCGCATGGCCCGCCCCTCCAGCGTGAACTCGTCGGTTTCGACGATGGCTTCGTCGCCAAGCTCAAGGGCGTCGAGGCCGTGCCGGGCGTAGATCGTGCCCGCCTCCTCGCCCGCGCCCATCACGGCGGGGATCCAGCCGTGCTCGCGGGCGTCGGCGAGCCAGGGCTCGATGGCGCCCGGCCAGGCCTCCGGATCCCCGATCGGATCACCGGAGGCGAGCGAGACGCCCCCGATCACCCGGTAGGCGACCGCCGCCTTGCCACTCGGCGACCACACGACGCTCTTCTCGCGGCGCAGCGCGAAGTAGCCGAGCGAGTCGCGCTCGCCGTACTTGCCGAGCAGCTCGTGCAGCTTGCGCTCGTCGTCCTCGGTGAGCGGGTCGACCGCCTTGCGCGAGCGGAACGCGGCGTACAGGACGGCCAGGAGGAGAAGCGTGCTGAGCACGTTGATGGTGACGTTGACCCAGCCGGGCGTGGTGATGCCCTCGAACCGCCTGTCGTCGGCGGCCAGCGAGACCAGGCGCATCGTGCCGTAGCGCCAGCGGTCGAGGAAGGTCGAACGGTAGTCGTCGTGCGCGCGGTTGGTGACGGTGACCAGGAACGCGGCGATCAGCGAGGTCACCAGGAGCCCGCCGACGGCGACGGCCGCGGCGAGCTTCGGGTTGGAGCGGTCGCCCTTGGCGTAGAACTCCCGCCGCCCGACGATGAGTGAGGCGACGAACGCGGCTGTCAGGACGAGGGAGATCCAGTTCTGCGGGTAACGGCGGATCTCCGGAAAGATCATCGCGAACGCGAAGAGGAGCAGAAAGAGCCCGCTGAGTACGAGGTTGAGGATCCAGGCGGCGCGTTTGCGGCGGCGCATCGTGATCGCCAGAAACATCGTGAAAGCGCCGGAGGCGAAGCCCGCGGTGAGCAGATACGGCGTGAAGTAGTTCTCGGTGTTGTGCCGCCGCAGATCCTGCCCGAGGGAGACCCAGGCCGCGCTCAGAAAGTTGATGAAGGTGACGGCGCGGAGGTACCAGACACTGAAGGCTGCGGCGAGCCGCCGCCTACGCAGATCGCGACGGCGCCCGGCAGCAGATTGCTCATCTCCCATGAAAAGGGATCATATGGGCCATGCCGGGCCGTCTTCGGCTGTGACCAGCCGCGCCGCCTACTCCGCTTCGGGCTCCCGGGCCTCGGCCTCGGGATCCGGCTCGGACTCCGACTCGGACTCCGCCTCGGGCTCAGGCTCCCGCTCGGGCAGCTCCGCGGAGAGCGCCGCCGCGGCCCGCACCAGCGGCAGCGCGAGCAGCGCCCCCAGGCCTTCGCCCACCTGCACGCCCTGTTCGAGCACGGGGTCGAGCGCCATCCGGTCCAGGGCCTTGGCCTGCGCGGGCTCCCCGCTGCTGTGCCCGGCGAGCCACCAGTCCGGCGCCCGGAAGGCGACCCGCTGGGCCACGAGCGCCGCCGCCGATGCCACGACCCCGTCCAGGATGACCGGCGTGCGCCGCACCGCGCACTGCAGCAGGAACCCGGTCATGGCGGCGATGTCCGCACCGCCCACCGTCGCGAGCAGCTCCAGCTGATCCCCGAGGACGGGCCGCGCCCGCCGCAGGGAATCCCGGACCGCCGCGCACTTGCGCATCCACGCGAGGTCGTCGATCGGCGCGCCGCCCCGGCCGGTCACCACGGACGCGTCGGTCCCGCACAGCGCGGCGACCAGCGTCGCCGCGGGAGTCGTCCCGCCGACGCTCACATCGCCGAGCACGACCAGGTCGGTACCGGAGTCCGCCTCCTCGTCGGCGACGGCCATCCCGGCCCGCACCGCGGCCTCGGCCTCGTCGGACGTGAGCGCGTCCTCGATGTCGACGCGTCCCGAGCCGCGCCGCACCCGGTGCCCCGCCACCTCGGCGGGCAGCTCGGCAGGGTCGCAGTCCAGGGCCATGTCGACGACCCGCACGGGTACGTCGAGACCGCGCGCGAGGACGGCGACGGGACTCGCGCCGGAGAGTACGGCGCGGACGAGCTCGGCCGCGCTGCCCGCGGGCCGCGCGGACACATCGAGTCCGGCGACCCCGTGGTCACCCGCGAAGAGGATCACGCGCGGCCGCTCGATCGGCTTGACCGGCACCGATGACTGGGCCGCGGAAAGCCACTCGCCGAGATCGTCCAGGCGGCCGAGCGCCCCGGGCGGCACGCTCTGCCGCTCCCTGCGCTCCTCGGCGTCGCGGCGCACCCCGCCGTCGGGCCGCTCGATCAGGTCGGTGAAGTCGTCGAGATTCAGCGAGCTCATTCGCCGAACAGTACCGGCAGGGCCCGGCCCCGGTTCGAACGGCCCGGCACCAGGCATTCCCGCGCGAGCGTCACCGCGGAACGCGCCGCCTCCACGGTGTCGTTGCGCCGGTGTCGATCATCCCTTACGTACCGTTTGGAGCGGTTTGTCGTGCTACTCGCATGCGCACCGCTCGCACCGCTCGCACCGCCGGACAGAGGAGCCTGCCACGCCCATGGACGCCGCCCAGGCCGCCGCCGCCCAGGCCGAGAAGATCTTCGCCGTCCCGCACGCCACCCGCCGCCACCAGGCCCGGGCCCGGGCGATGGGCCGGTTCATCGAGCCCGAGAGCTGGCTGGACATCGACACCGGGCACGGGCACTTCCCCGCCGTCGCCCAGGAGGTGCACCCGTACACCGCCTTCGACGGCCTCGACCTCACCGAGCGCGTGGAGGGCGGCCGCAGGGCCGGCCGCCTGGAGGAGGCCCATCGCGGGCTTCTCGCCGACCTGGCGCCGAGGCTCGCGGGGCGCTACGACGCGCTGAGCATGTTCCACTACCTGGAGCGCAGCGCCGACCCGCGCATCGAACTCATCGCCGCCCGCACGGTGTTGCGGCCCGGTGGCCATCTGATGATCGAGGTCCCCGTCCCGGAGAGCCGGTACGCCAGAATCCTCGGCAAGGGATGGATCCGGCCCGAGCCCTACCACCGCATCCCGCTCGCGGCCCTCCATCGCGATCTTGAGAGCCTCGGCTACACCGTCGTGGCCACCGACCGGCGCGAGCCGCACATCCCGTTCGACCTGACCGCGGGCCTCGCCTTCACCCTCGGCCGGATCCGCGCGGCGGCCCGCGTCGCGGTCCCGCTCCTGGCCGCCGCGGCCCTGGCCGACCGGATCCTCGCCCCCCTGGTCAGCCGCACCCGGTTCTCCAACGCCTACCGGGTCATCGCCCGCCGGAACCCTTAGGCACGACGGATGGGTGAGCGGCCGGGTCAGCCGCGCAGGGTGAGCGCCTGGCCCGCCACGACAAGGAGCACGTGCTCGCACTCCGCCGCGAACGCCGCGTTGAGACGGCCCAGTTCATCGCGGTAGCGGCGGCCCGACGCGGTCGCGGGCACGATGCCGGAGCCGACCTCGTTCGAGACGGCGACGACCGTGCGCCGGGTCGTGCGCACCGCGTCCGTGAGCTCGGCGACCCGCTTGCGCAGCGCCCGCTCGCCCCCGCCCGCCCATTCGTCGTCGTCCCACGCGTTCACCTCGTCCATGGCGTACGTCAGCCACAGCGACAGGCAGTCGATGAGCAGGGGAGGGCCGTCCTCGGCGAGCAGCGGCACGAGGTCGCAGGTCTCGGTGGTGCTCCACGACCCGGGCCGCCGCTCACGGTGGGCGCTCACCCGGTCCGCCCACTCGGAGTCGCCGTTCCTGGTCCCGCCCGTGGCCACGTAAAGCACCGCGGGGAAGGCCTCCAGGCGGCGCTCGGCCTCCACCGACTTCCCGGAGCGGGCGCCGCCGATGACGAGGGTGCGGCGCGGCACGTCCGGCACCTCCTCATAGGCGCCGACCACCAGCGTCGTCCCGTCCGGCACGGCCCGCGCGCCGGCGGCGGCCAGCCTGCGGTCCAGCTCCGCGCCCGGCGGCACCTCATGGCCCAGATGGACGGCTACGACGTCCGTGGTCGGCCCGATCGCACCCGCCGCCCGCAGCCGCGCGAGCCCGTCGGGGCGCCCGATGACATCGGCGAGGACCATCTCGTACGCGGGATGCCCGTCCGGCACCCCGGCGGGCGCGCCGTCCGGCGGCAGATACAGCAGCCGCTCCCCGTCGGGGCCCACGACCTCGTACCCCGTGCCCGGGTGGTCCATCGCCACCGCGCGCACCCGGTGCCCGGTGAGCAGCGCGAGCTCCCGCCCGTCGGGCACCCGGCCCGGCTGCGGAAGTCCTGCCGGTACCTCCACGGAGGGGCCGTCGTGCGGATGGGAGAGCAGAACCTGGCGTACACCGCCGAGCGAGTGCCCGGAGCGTGCGGCCGCGAAGGCGGCGCCAGGGGTGAGGTCGAGCAGCAGGACGCCGTCCACGAGCAGTGCCGTCGCGGCACGTGCGGCGCCGCCGAGTGCGGTCGCGCAGGCCGCGCAGGGGCAGCCGGGGCGGGGCAGGCCTTCGGGGTCGCCGGTGCCGAGCAGAGTCAGTTCCACAGGAAGATCCTCCCGCGTCGCCGCGAGCGCCGCTCGCCCGGCTAGGCTTCAAGCGGCTTCACAGAGCTGTCGGACCATTCGGGAGGCTGACATGGCGGCATGGACGTGGCGGTTCGAGAAGGCGGACGGGACGGAGGTCCAGCCCGCACTGACGCCCGAGGAGTTCACGACTCAGGGGGACGCGGAGTCGTGGGTCGGCGAGTTCTGGAAAGAGCTCGCCGAGGGCGGCGCCGACCAGGTGTCGCTCTTCGAGGACGCGAACAAGATCTATGGGCCGATGAGCCTGCACCCGCAGGACGCGGCGCAGGGGTGAGTGACGCCTGAACGCGAGGGGGGTGGCCGCAGCCGCGGCCACCCCCCTCGCGTCGTGCCGTCCCTACATCTCGCCCAGCGTGACATCGGCGGTCTTGTCGGCGCCGTCCCGTACGTACGTCACCTGCGCCTTGTCGCCCGGCTTCTCACCGGCGAGCGCCTCGGAGAGCGAGGTGATCGTGGTGATCTCGGCGTCGCCCAGCTTGGTGATGATGTCGCCGGCCTCGATGCCCGCCTCGGCCGCGCCGCCGTCCTTCGGCGCGGCGACGACGGCGACGCCCGCCGGCTTGTAGTCGTCACCGAGGACCGTACGGCCCGTGATGCCGAGTGCGGCCCGGCCCGAGTCGGTGACCTTGCCGTCCTTGATGATCTGGTCGGCGACGGTCTTCACCATCGAGGACGGGATCGCGAACCCGATGCCCGGCGCCGCGCTGTCGCCCAGCTCCGGGTCGGTCGCTGCGAGCGTCGGAATGCCGATGACCTCGCTGTCGAGGGTGACCAGGGCGCCGCCGCTGTTGCCCGGGTTGATCGCGGCGGACGTCTGCACCATGTTCGCGATGGTGGCCCCGGGCGCGCCGTCCGTACGGCCCTCGCTGACGGTCCGGCCGGTGGCGGAGATGATGCCCTGCGTGACGCTGGAGGACAGGCCGAGCGGCGAACCCATGGCGAGCACGATCTGCCCGACCTCGGCCTTGGTGGAGTCGGCGAACTTCGCGGCCTTGAGCCCGCTCGGCGGATTGTCGAGCTTGATGACGGCGAGATCCTGCTCGGGGTAGGAGACGACGAGCTTCGCGGTGAGCGCCTGCTCGCCGGTGGCCGTCGTGACCTTGAAGGTCCGTTCCTTGCCCACCACATGGGCGTTCGTGACGACATGGCCCTTGTTGTCGTAGACGACGCCGGAGCCGAGGCTCTCGGAGGCATCGATCTGGACGACCGACGGCAGGACGTCCTTGATCACCTGCTGGTAGTCGTCCTGCAGATCGCTCTCCGCCATGGGCGCGGCCTGAGTGGTGGACTCACCGGAGTCTCCGGAACCGGGGCTTGAGCAGCCGGCGACGAGGAGCGCTGAGACAAGGGAGGCGGTCACGCTGATGGCACGGATACGCGAGTCATTCATGCCCCGAGTGTCGCGTTGGCCCCGATATGCCGCCCTGAAATAGACCGCCGATCAGGGGGGTGCGGTTCGTTTCTGATGGTGTCGGGAAGCATCCCGGCTCCTGCCCCCCGATCGGCTGCGGAGTGCTCGGGTGGGTGGGCGGGAAAGATCCGCCGCGAAGCGGCGGTCCCCTCAGTCCCGCACGCCGCAGACGTGCAGCAGAGCCGCGACCCGGCGGTAGGGGTCAGTACGACCCGCCCGCTCCTCGGCGGCGAGCAGGGCCGCCAACTCCGCGTCCTCCGGCGGCCGGGCCGCATCCGACGCACCGTCGGTGAAGACCCGCACCCCGTACCAGGCGTGCAACGGCGCCGCGATCCCCGAGAGCGAAGCGGAAACCGCGTCGAGCCGATCCGCCCGCGCCTCCAGGCCGAGCCGATTGCGGTAGACGACGGAGTCGAACGCGGCCATCGCCCCCGACCAGTCCCCGGCGAGCCCCGGCCGCATGGCCAGCGCGTCCGCGTTCCGCACGAGGAGGGAGAGCAGCCCTCCGTGGGCCAGCATCCGGGCGAGGCCCGCGAGCAGCGCGTCCGGCTCCTCGACGTACATCAGCACGCCGTGGCACAGCACGACGTCGAAGCTGCCCGGCAGGAAATGCACCCCGGTCTCGCGCCCGTCACCCTCGACGATGCGCACCCGCCCCTGAATGCCCTCCGGCTCGGCGCCGAGCGCGGTACGCGCCGCGGCCACCATCGCCGGATCCTGCTCGACGCCCGTCACCTTGTGCCCGGCGCGGGCGAGCCGCAGCGCCTGCGTGCCCTGGCCCATGCCCACATCGAGCACCCGCAGCCGCTGCCCCACGGGGAAGCGCCCGGCTATCTGCTCGTCGAGCTGCCGGGTCACCAGCTCCTGGCGTACGGCATTGCGAAGGCCGCCCAGCTTCTCAAGCCACGCGGCGGCCCCGCCGGCGAAACCGCTCAGGGCCGCTCTCCGCGCTTGACCTGCGGCTTCGGCAGTCGCAGACGGCGCATCTGGAGCGTACGCATCAGGGCGTAGGCGACTGCGCCCTTCTTGCTCTCGCTCGGGAAGCGCTCGTTCAGGCGCTTCTTCAGGCGGACCGCCGTCGTCACCGAGTCCACGATGATCAGGACGATCACGAAGAGCCAGAGCAGCAGCGCGATGTTCTGCAGCTGCGGGATCCGGACCATGCTCAGTACGAGGATGATCACGGCGAGCGGCAGGAAGAACTCGGCGATGCAGAACCGCGAGTCGACGAAGTCGCGCGCGAACTTGCGCACCGGGCCCTTGTCGCGGGCGGGCAGATAGCGCTCGTCACCGCTGGCGAGTGCCTGGCGCTGCTTGTCCATCTGGACGCGGCGTTCAGTGCGCTGCCGCTTCGCCGCCTCCTTGCGCGACGTGGGCGTATTGGCCACGCTGCGGCGCTGGGTCTGGGCCTCACTGCGCTTGGGCGTGGGGCGGCCCTTGGGGGCCTCGGGGTCACGGGGCTGCTGGGAGTCGGTCACCGGGGCCTTGCTCGCCGGGGCCTTCTCGTCCTTGGATCGGCTACGGAACACAAAACCCAAGGGTACGGGGTGCGGACGCATGGACCCCCGCCCGACGGGGAACGATCCGGCAACACTGGGCGTCTTGATTGTGTGGCTAAGGGGACGTTCCGTGTGGTTTACAAGCGGTTTTCGGGCGGTTCCCGGGGGTGAACCTACTCCCTACGCCTGAGCCCGGCCGGACACAGTCGTCCTTGGGGATGAGCGCATCCGCACGCGAACAGTGCGGTAATGGATGCAGGGCCCGTACTGTGGGTTCTGAGCAGTACCTGGAGCTGGAAGTCCGTCAGAAGGGGGCGCGCGAAGCCCATGAGCGGTGTCATGAAGCGTATGGGGATGATCTTCCGCGCGAAGGCGAACAAAGCCCTTGACCGGGCCGAGGACCCGCGCGAAACCCTCGATTACTCGTACCAGAAGCAGCTCGAGCTGCTCCAGAAGGTGCGCCGCGGTGTCGCCGATGTGGCGACCTCGCGCAAGCGCCTGGAGTTGCAGCTGAGCCAGCTCCAGAAGCAGTCCTCCACCCTTGAGGACCAGGGCCGCAAGGCCCTCGCCCTCGGCCGTGAGGACCTGGCCCGCGAGGCGCTCTCGCGCCGTGCGGCCCTGCAGCAGCAGGTGACCGACCTGGAGACGCAGCACCAGACGCTCCAGGGCGAGGAGGAGAAGCTCACCCTCGCGGCGCAGCGCCTGCAGGCCAAGGTCGACGCCTTCCGTACGAAGAAGGAGACGATCAAGGCCACGTACACCGCCGCCCAGGCGCAGACCCGGATCGGCGAGGCCTTCTCCGGCATCTCCGAGGAGATGGGCGACGTCGGCATGGCGATCCAGCGCGCCGAGGACAAGACCGCGCAGCTCCAGGCGCGGGCGGGCGCGATCGACGAGCTCCTGGCCTCCGGAGCCCTCGACGACTCCTCCGGGCTCGCCAAGGACGACATCCAGTCCGAGCTGGATCGCCTCTCCGGTGGTACTGATGTAGAGCTGGAACTGCAGCGGATGAAGGCCGAGCTGGCGGGCGGGTCGACGCCGAAGCAGGCCATCGAGCCGGGCCAGGGACAGCCCCAGGCCAAGGAGCCGCAGGACACTCCGCGCTTCGACAAGCAGTAGTCACCGCTCACGTCCGAGGAGGGCGACATGATCGTACGGATCATGGGGGAGGGGCAGGTGAAGCTGGCCGACAGCCACTTCACCGAACTGAACAAGCTGGACGACGAGTTGCTCGCCGAGATGGAGAGCGGCGACGAGTCCGGCTTTCGCCGAACGCTTGGCGCGTTGCTCGACAAGGTCCGGGAGCTGGGTGACGTGTTGCCGGACGACGCGCTTGAACCCTCGGAGCTGATCCTCCCGGCCCCGGACGCGACACTGGACGAGGTCCGCGAAATGCTGAGCGACGACGGCCTGATCCCTGGCTGACCGCGGGGCAATCGGGTGGGTGGGCGGGAAAGATCCGGCGCGAAGCGCCGGGACAGGACAGTCGCGAAGACGAGGCCGAGCCGGGACCCCGGCAACGCCCGGCAAGGGCGAGCCGTTCAGACCGGTCCCAGCAGCCCGCAGGGCCCCGTACCGTTTAAGGCGTGACCACTCTCGTGCGAGGCCGCTGTTGGGCCAAGGCGCACCCCCTGGCTGTGGACGCCGCCCTCGCGGCAGCCGTCCTCGTGTGCATGGTCATCGGCTCCTTCGTCGAGCCGTACGGCCATGGCGGCGGCCCCTCGTGGGGCACGCGCACCCCGGGCACGCTCAGCCTCGTCCTGATGCTGCTCGGCGCCACCGCGCTGGTCTTCCGCCGCCGCGCCCCGTGGATCGTGCTCGCCGCGACCTGCGCCGTCTCCGTCGTCGACCTGATCACCGGCGAGTTCCGCGGGGCCGTCGTCATGAGCGCGGTCATCGCCCTCTACACCGTCGCCGCCACCACCAACCGCCCCACCACCTGGCGCGTCGGCGTGGTCACCATCACCGGTCTCACCGGAGTCGCGATGCTGGCGGGCCCCCTGCCCTGGTACGCCCAGGAGAACCTCGGCATCTTCGCCTGGACCGGCATG
>NZ_BAAAUG010000029.1:78647-85326 GCF_039533825.1 Streptomyces rectiviolaceus | reverse complement strand
GCCGCCCGCCGGTGACGCCGTCCGCAGCCGCCGCGCCTTCGTGGACGCCATACGCGAGCGCGCCGAGCGCGCGGAACGTACCCGCGAGGAGGAGGCCAGGCGCCGCGTCGCCGAGGAGCGGCTTCGCATCGCCCGCGACCTGCACGACGTGGTCGCCCACCACATCGCCCTCGTCAACGTCCAGGCGGGCGTGGCCGCTCACGTCATGGACAAGCGGCCGGACCAGGCCAAGGAAGCCCTCTCCCACGTACGCGACGCAAGCCGCTCCGCGCTCAACGAACTGCGCGCCACCGTCGGCCTGTTGCGGCAGACCGGCGACCCCGAGGCACCCACCGAACCCGCCCCGGGCCTTGCCCGCCTCGACGACCTCGTCGAGACCTTCCGGCACGCGGGTCTCCCGGTGGAGGTGACCTGCGGCGACAGCGCGGCGGACCTGCCGGCCGGAGTCGACCTGGCCGCCTACCGCATCATCCAGGAGGCCCTCACGAACGTGCAGAAGCACGCGGGGACGGGCGCCAAGGCCGAGGTCAGCGTCATCCGCGTAGGACCGAACGTCGAGGTCACGATCCTGGACGACGGCGGCGGCGAGAAGAAGGAGAAGAGCGGCGAGAGCGACGGCGGCGGGCACGGCCTGCTCGGCATGCGCGAGCGCGTCAGCGCACTCAACGGCCGCTGCACCGCGGGACCCCGCTACGGCGGCGGCTTCCGCGTGCATGCGATCCTGCCCGTCACGGCAAAGCCGGTCAGCCCGGCAGAGGGAGGGACCGCGTGACGATCCGGGTGCTGCTCGCCGACGATCAGGCACTGCTGCGCAGCGCGTTCAAGGTGCTCGTCAACTCCGAGCCCGACATGGAGGTCGTCGCCGAGGCGTCGGACGGCGCGGAGGCCGTCGAGCTCGCCAAGTCGCAGGCCGCCGATGTCGTGCTCATGGACATCCGCATGCCGGGCACTGACGGCCTCGCCGCCACCCGCCTGATCAGCGCCGACCCCGCCCTGGCCCACGTACGCGTGGTCATGCTGACGACCTTCGAGGTCGACGAGTACGTGGTGCAGTCGCTGCGCGCCGGTGCCTCCGGCTTCCTCGGCAAGGGCGCGGAGCCGGACGAACTGCTCGGCGCGATCCGGATCGCGGCAGCGGGCGACGCCCTGCTCTCCCCGGTGGCGACGAAGGGCCTGATCGCCAAGTTCCTCGCGCAGGGCGACGGCTCGGACGGCGACGGAGGGGTCCGCGGCGAGCGGCTCGACGCGCTCACCGGGCGCGAGCGCGAGGTACTCGTCCAGGTCGCGGGCGGGCACTCGAACGACGAGATCGCCGAGCGGCTCGAGGTCAGCCCGCTCACCGTGAAGACGCATGTGAACCGCGCGATGGCGAAGCTGGGCGCCCGTGACCGGGCACAACTCGTCGTCATCGCCTACGAATCAGGCCTGGTACGTCCAAGGGTGGAGTGAGTGCGGGCGCAACGTACTGCGCCCGCAGTATGCGCCGCATAAGAACGGGTCCTCGGAGTGACGATTCCTGCCCTGGACATGGCAGATCGTGTAGGGGGCACCGGCCTGCCGGTGCCCGTTCCTGCGCAGTACGCCACAGAGAGAGACCACCATGTCCTGGCTGTCCCGGTTCAGCCTCGCCCAACGGGCCCTTGTCGGGCTGATATCGATCATCGCGCTTGTCTTCGGCGCGATCGCGATCCCTCAGCTCAAGCAGCAGCTGCTGCCCTCCATCGAACTCCCGATGGTGTCCGTCCTGGCGCCGTATCAGGGCGCGTCCCCCGATGTGGTCGAAAAGCAGGTCGTCGAACCCCTCGAGTCCTCCATCGACGCGGTCGACGGCATCACCGGCATCACCTCCACGGCGAGCGAGGGCAACGCCGTGATCATGGCCCAGTTCGACTACGGCAGTGGCTCCAAGCAGCTCGTCGCCGATGTCCAGCAGGCCGTGAACCGCGCCGGGGCCGAGCTCCCCGACGATGTCGACCCGCAGGTCATCGCGGGCTCCACGGACGACATCCCGACCGTGGTCCTCTCCGTCACCTCCGACAAGGACCAGCAGGCCCTGTCCGACCGGCTCGACCGCACCGTCGTCCCCGCCCTCGAGGACATCGACGGCGTCGGCCAGGTCACCGTCGACGGCGTGCGCGACCTCCAGGTCGACGTCACCCCCGACGACAAGAAGCTGGCCAAGGCGGGCCTGACCCCGGCCGCGCTCGGCCAGGCGCTCCAGGCAGGCGGCGCCACGCTCCCCGCGGGCTCCTTCGACGAGGACGGCAAGAACCGCACCGTCCAGGTCGGCGGCGGCTACAGCTCCCTGAAGCAGATCCAGGACCTGATGGTCACCCCCGAGGCCAAGCCGGGGGAGCGCCCGGGGAAGCCGGTGCGCCTCGGTGACCTCGCCACGGTGAAGCAGCAGCCCTCGGACGCCACGTCCATCACGCGCACGAACGGCAGGCCCAGCCTCGCCGTCGCGATCACGATGGACCAGGACGGCAGCGCCGTCGCCATCTCCGACGCTGTCAAGGACAAGCTGCCCGACCTCCGCAAGGACCTGGGCGCGGGCTCCGACCTCACGGTCGCGAGCGACCAGGGCCCGGCCGTCTCGAAGTCCATCGACGGCCTCACCACCGAGGGCGCCCTCGGCCTGGTCTTCGCGGTCCTCGTCATCCTGGTCTTCCTGGCGTCGATCCGCTCGACGCTGGTCACCGCGGTCTCCATCCCGCTCTCGGTCGTGCTCGCCCTGATCGTGCTGTGGACGCGGGACTTGTCCCTCAACATGCTCACGCTCGGCGCGCTGACCATCGCCATCGGACGCGTCGTCGACGACTCGATCGTGGTCCTGGAGAACATCAAGCGCCACCTCGGATACGGCGAGGAGCGCGAGGCCGCGATCATCACCGCCGTCAAGGAGGTCGCGGGCGCGGTCACGTCCTCGACCCTGACGACCGTCGCGGTCTTCCTGCCCATCGGCCTGGTCGGCGGCATGGTGGGCGAGCTCTTCGGCTCCTTCTCGCTGACGGTCACCGCTGCGCTCCTGGCGTCCCTGCTCGTCTCCCTGACGGTCGTGCCCGTCCTGTCGTACTGGTTCCTGCGTCCCCCCAAGGACGTGCGCGGCGCCGACCCGGAGGAGGCCCGCCGCAAGGCCGAGGAGAAGGAGGCGAAGAGCAGGCTGCAGCGCTTCTACGTCCCCGTCCTGCGCTTCGCGACCCGTCGCCGCTTCACCAGCCTCGTCATCGCGATCGTGGTCCTCGTGGGTACGTTCGGCATGGCGCCGCTCCTCAAGACCAACTTCTTCGACCAGGGCGAGCAGGAAGTCCTGACCATCAAGCAGGAGTTGAAGCCGGGCACCAGCCTGGCGGCGTCCAACGCCTCGGCCAAGAAGGTCGAGAAGATGCTGGACGGCCTCGACGAGATCAAGGACTACCAGGTCACGGTCGGCTCGTCCGGCTTCATGGCGGCCTTCGGCGGCTCCACGGACACCAACCAGGCGTCCTACACCCTGACGCTCAAGGACAAGGCGGCGTACGACAAGACGCAGGACAAGGTCGAGGAGGAGCTCGGCAAGCTCTCCGGCATCGGCCAGACGTCCATCGCGGCCGGTGACGGCTTCGGCAGCCAGGACCTGAGCGTGGTGGTCAAGGCCGCCGACGGCGACGTACTGCGCAAGGCGTCCGACGAGGTGCGTGACGAGGTCGCGAAGATCGACGACGTCACGGACGTCCAGAGCGACCTGTCACAGAGCATCCCGCGCATCTCGGTCAAGGCCAACTCCAAGGCCGCGGCGGCCGGGTTCAACGACACCACCCTCGGCCAGGCCGTCGCCCAGGCGGTCCGCGGCACCGAGAGCGGAAAGGCGATCCTTGACGACACCGAGCGCGACGTCGTGGTGAAGTCGGCGCAGCCGGCGAAGACCTTGGCCGAGCTGCGCAAGCTGAACCTCGGCACCGTGAAGCTGGGCGACATCGCCGACGTGAAGCTGGTCGACGGGCCGGTCTCCATGACCCGCATCGACGGCGCGCGCGCCGCGACGATCACCGCGAAGCCGACCGGCGAGAACACGGGCGCGGTCAGCGCCGACCTCACCAAGAAGCTCGACGCGCTGAACCTGCCGGACGGCGCCACGGCGTCCATCGGCGGTGTCTCCGAAGACCAGGACGAGGCGTTCGCGTCGCTGGGCCTTGCGATGCTCGCGGCGATCGCGATCGTCTTCATGCTGCTCGTGGCGACGTTCCGCTCGCTCGTGCAGCCGCTGATCCTACTGGTCTCGATCCCGTTCGCGGCCACGGGCGCGATCGGCCTGCTCATCGCGACGGACACCCCGATGGGCGTCCCGGCGATGATCGGCATGCTGATGCTGATCGGCATCGTGGTGACGAACGCGATCGTCCTGATCGACCTGATCAACCAGTACCGCAGGCAGGGTCACGGCGTGGTCGAGGCGGTCATCGAGGGTGGCAGGCACCGTCTGCGCCCGATCCTGATGACGGCTCTGGCGACGATCTTCGCCCTGCTCCCGATGGCCCTCGGCATCACGGGCGAGGGCGGCTTCATCGCCCAGCCGCTCGCGGTGGTGGTCATCGGCGGCCTGATCACGTCGACGCTCCTCACCCTCCTCCTCGTCCCGACGCTGTACGCGATGGTGGAACTCCGCAAGGAGCGTCGCCGCGCGAAGCGCGAGGCGAAGCGGGCCAAGAAGTCGGGGGACCCGCAGCAGGCGGACTCCCACGCGACCGACGAGGAACCGGCCCAGGTGTAGCAACGCCGCCGCTTCGCGGCGAAGTAGAAGGCGCCCGCAGCCGCGGGCGCCTTTCACTTCGCTTACCGGCACGCCTACGGCAAAGCCAGCATCCGCTCCAGCGCCAGCTTCGCGAACTGCTCGGTCTCGCGGTCGACCTCGATCTGGTTGACCAGCTTGCCCTCGGCCAGGGACTCCAGCGCCCAGACCAGGTGCGGCAGGTCGATCCGGTTCATGGTCGAGCAGAAGCAGACCGTCTTGTCGAGGAAGACGATCTCCTTGTCCTCGGCGGCGAAACGGTTCGCCAGGCGGCGTACGAGATTCAGCTCGGTCCCGATCGCCCACTTGGAGCCGGCGGGGGCCGCCTCCAGGGTCTGGATGATGTGCTCCGTGGAGCCCACGTAGTCCGCCGCGGCCACGACCTCGTGCTTGCACTCGGGGTGCACCAGGACGTTGACGCCGGGAATCCGCGCGCGCACGTCCTCCACCGACTCCAGCGAGAAGCGCCCGTGCACCGAGCAGTGCCCGCGCCACAGGATCATCTTCGCGTCCCGCAGCTGCTCGACGGTCAGGCCGCCGTTCGGCTTGTGGGGGTTGTAGAGGACACAGTCATCGAGCGTGAGGCCCATGTCCCGGACCGCGGTGTTCCGGCCAAGGTGCTGGTCGGGCAGGAACAGCACCTTTGTTGAATTGGGCTCCCCCTGCTCATAGGCCCACTCCAGGGCCCGCTTGGCGTTGGACGAGGTGCAGATCGTCCCGCCGTGCTTGCCGGTGAACGCCTTGATGTCGGCCGAGGAGTTCATGTACGAGACGGGCACGACCTGCTCGGATATCCCGGCCTCGGCAAGGACGTCCCAGCACTCCGCGACCTGCTCGGCGGTGGCCATGTCCGCCATCGAGCAGCCGGCGGCCAGGTCGGGCAGGACGACCTTCTGGTCGTCGGTGGTCAGGATGTCCGCGGACTCGGCCATGAAGTGCACGCCGCAGAAGACGATGTACTCGGCCTCCGGCTTTGCGGCCGCGTCCTTGGCCAGCTTGAAGGAGTCGCCGGTGACATCCGCGAACTGGATGACCTCGTCGCGCTGGTAGTGGTGGCCGAGCACGAAGACCTTGTCGCCGAGCTTCTCCTTGGCGGCGCGAGCGCGCTCCACCAGGTCGGGGTCGGAGGGCGACGGCAGATCGCCTGGGCACTCCACGCCGCGCTCGCTCTTGGGGTCGGCCTCGCGGCCGAGCAGCAGCAGGGCGAGCGGCGTCGGCTGGACGTCGAGGTCCACGGGGGACTGGGCGGTGGTCACGAGACACGCACCCTTTCTTCTCTGCAGACGACTTTTCGTCTAATTGACGTTATCTATCATAACCGCTTCACGTCAGTTTGACGATGGCCATAGTGTCGATGTGACGCGTTCGCCTTCGACGGGCCGCTGCCCCTCGCGACGGCATGTGCGAGCATGAAGGGACAGAGCCGAGAGACACAGCACTCGGCCCGGAATGAATCCGCGGCCCCGACGGTTGCAACTGTCGGCAAGCAGTCTCCGTACAACCCGGGAGAGAAGCAGATGTCCGTATCGGACGAGACCACCACCGTGAGCGACGGCATCCTCCTGTCCGACGCCGCCGCGGGCAAGGTCAAGGGCCTTCTTGAGCAGGAGGGCCGGGACGACCTGGCGCTGCGCGTCGCCGTTCAGCCCGGCGGCTGCTCGGGCCTTCGCTACCAGCTGTTCTTCGACGAGCGCTCGCTCGACGGCGACGTCGTCAAGGACTTCGACGGCGTGAAGGTCGTCACCGACCGGATGAGCGCTCCTTACCTGGGCGGCGCCTCCATCGACTTCGTCGACACCATCGAGAAGCAGGGCTTCACGATCGACAACCCGAACGCCACGGGCTCCTGCGCCTGCGGCGACTCGTTCAGCTAAATCCGCGTATTGAGCTGAATCCGTACGTACGGCGGGGGGG
>NZ_BAAAUG010000029.1:60148-78635 GCF_039533825.1 Streptomyces rectiviolaceus | reverse complement strand
GCCGTTTTCGCGTGCTTGGTGTGGGCGTGCTTGGTGTGGGGTGCTACTTGCGCGGCACCGTCTCGCCGCCCGCCGCGTCCACGACCTCGCGGTCGCCGAGCGGCTTGTCCAGGGTCACGGTCCGCGTGAACTCCTTGGCCATCATCACGCAGACCTCGCCCTTCTTGTGGGTCTCGGTCACCTTCACGCGCACGCTGTCCTTGCTCTCGTCGGCCGACGCCGAGTAGTCGCTGCAGACGCCGCCCCAGAAGTGCACCGTCAGGGACTTGCCGTCCGCGCGGTAGGCCTCGACACGCGGGGCCGGGTCCTTCTGGCCGGTGCCCGGCTTCTCGGTGGGCGTCGGGGTCGGCGACGGAGTGCTCGGCGAGGTGAGGAACTTCGGCTCCACCGCCGGGTGCGTCACCGTGAACGTGTCCTTCGCGCCCTGCGGCTTCACGTCGAACAGCCAGGCGGGCACGAGCGTCTGGCGCCCGTCCACGAAGTGCACCGCGAGCCCGAACGTGGCGCCCTTCACCGTGATCGGCTGCGGCTTCGGGGGCGCGGAGGAGGGCTCCTCGCACGGCGCCTGCTTCTGCCCCTCTCCGCCCGCCTTGTCCTCGGGCACGGCTGTGGCGCAGCCGCCGATGCCGACGCGTCCGTCTCCGTCGCCGGTCTTGTTGAGCTGCTCCAGGGTCTCCCCGGCGCTGATCACGGGATACGTCGCACCCTTCACCGGCGCCTTCAACTGGCCGCTGCCGCCGACCACTTGGCCGTCCGAGCCGACCTGGATGCCGGTCGACCAGCCGTACGTCGGGAGCCCGCCCACCTTCGGGTCGGCGTTCACCACCCGTACACCGCCCATGAGTTGGCGGGCGTCCAGCTTCGCGTCGTCCTGGCCCACGGCCTTCAGGACCGGCGCGGCAGCCTTCTTCGCCGCGCTCTCGCCGACCGCGTCACCCTCGCCGTTCGGCGCGGTGGACGTCTCCCGGTTCTCCGAGGTCTGTGAACAGGACTTGCCCTTCTGGCAGTTGTCGCCGCCGCCGGTGGCATACCGCGTGAACGTCCAGGTGCCCGGCGCCTGCTTGCTCACCTGGAGCGAGGGCCCGGAACCGTCCTTGGTGGGGCCGATCTTCCAGGCGCCGTCCTGCGAGGTGGGCTTGCCCGTGACGCCCAGGGCCTTGGCCAGTTCGGTGACTTGATCCTGGCCGACGGTGCCCCGCGCGTGGTGGACGGCCGCCGAATCGGGGCCGCCGGGCAGCTTGCCCTCGGCGCGGTAGGCGGCGCCGTTCGGGTCGGGCTCTCCCGGGGCGATGCCGTCCGTGCCGCCGGTGCCGCCCTCCTGCCGGTCGCCGTCCGTGTGTCCGTCGAGGGCAAGCGGCGGAGGCGTACCGCCGTCGGCGGCGGGAGAACTGCCGTTGCCGTCGCTGCCGCCTGACGCGGTCGCGGCGAAGTAGGCGCCGCCGCCACCGACGAGCAGCACCGTGGCCGCCACCGACGCGACAGCAAGGCGGGAACGCCGCCGTTGCTGCTCGGCCCCGTCATGAACGGATCGCTCGGTGCTCACCGCATCGCTCCTTCGACTGCACTGCTGTCCCTGGAGGCCCGTGCGTGGGCCTCGTTCGTATTCCGCGTCCCCTTTACGGGGGACAGCGGTGGGACGCAGCGGGGGAGCGCGCGGTTCCCTCGGCGCGCGCCGATGCCCCTGGACCGGTCACGGACCGGACCTTGTCTCAGTCGCCGTACTCGGACATGCCGTCGATCAGTCGCGCGGACGCGGTCGGGACCTCGATCCCATGGATCAGCGCGGGCGACACCGGGACGGTCGCGGCGGTTGCGGGGGTCACCCAGTGGGGAGCCATGCGGGCGCAGTCCCCGCGCAACGTCTCCATGTTCTCTGGGTTCTCCGGGTTCTCCGGGGGCTCGGAAGGCAGCTCGACGGGACGCGTTGTGACGACATGCTTCGAGATAACGGCCATATCCGCACCGTACGCATCGCACACCCCGCGAAAAAAGACCTACTAACGGGTAGTTTGGCCTCTTCAGTGAGGGTGTCCCGACCCGGTAGCGTGAACTGTCAATCCCTTGCCTCTCCTCCACAGGAGCATGCCGTCGTGCGTATCGCAGTCACCGGCTCCATCGCCACTGACCACCTGATGACCTTCCCCGGCCGCTTCGCCGACCAACTGGTCGCGGATCAGCTGCACACGGTTTCTCTCTCTTTCCTGGTCGACGCCCTAGATGTACGCAGGGGAGGTGTCGGCGCCAACATCAGCTTCGGCATGGGCCAGCTCGGCACCCGGCCGGTCCTTGTCGGCGCCGCGGGCTCGGACTTCGGCGAGTACCGCGACTGGCTCGACCGGCACGGCGTGGACACGGCGTCGGTCCGCATCGCCGAGACGCTGCACACGGCGCGCTTCGTGTGCACCACGGACGCCGACCACAACCAGATCGGTTCGTTCTACACGGGCGCCATGAGCGAGGCCCGCCTCATCGAACTGAAGACCGTGGCCGACCGCGTGGGCGGTCTCGACCTGGTCCTCATCGGCGCGGACGACCCCGAGGCGATGATGCGCCACACCGAGGAGTGCCGGACGCGCGAGATCCCCTTCGCCGCGGACTTCTCCCAGCAGATCGCGCGCATGGAGGGCAGCGAGATCCGCAACCTCCTCGACGGCGCCACGTACCTCTTCTCGAACGAGTACGAGAAGGGGCTCATCGAGTCCAAGACCGGCTGGACCGACGCCGAGATCCTCTCGAAGGTCGGCCACCGCGTGACGACCCTCGGCTCGCGCGGCGTGCGCATCGAGTCCGCTGGCCAGGACCCGATCGAGGTCGGCGTCCCCGAGGAGGAGGCGAAGGTCGAGCCGACCGGCGTCGGCGACGCCTTCCGCGCGGGCTTCCTGTCGGGACTCGCCTGGGGCGTCTCCCACGAGCGCGCGGCCCAGGTCGGCTGCATGCTCGCCACCCTGGTCATCGAGACCGTCGGCACACAGGAGTACGAGCTGCAGCGCAGCAACTTCATGGACCGCTTCACCAAGGCGTACGGCCATGAGGCGGCGTCCGAGGTCCAGGCCCACCTGGCCTAGTCAGGAGCTCCGGCGGACCACATAAGCGGAGCCGTGGTCCGCCGGCTCCTCGCCCACGTACTCCTGCCCCCGCATCTCGCACCACGCCGGGATGTCGAGCCGCGCCGCCTCGTCGTCGGCGAGGACCGTGACCGTGCCGCCCACCGGCACGTCCGCGATGACCTTCGCGAGCTCGATGACGGGGAGCGGGCAGCGCTTGCCGAGCGCGTCCACGACGAGGGAAGCGGACTGCGCGCGTGACGCGGGCGACACCGGCGCGCCCAGCTGTTCGCGCACCCCGGCCACCACGCCCGGCAGCACCTCCAGGAAACGCTCGACGTCCGCTTCCTGGGTCCCCCGTGGGAGTGACACCCGGACGTTGCCCTCGCTCAGTACGCCCATCGCCTTCAGGACGTGGCTCGGGGTCAGCGTCGAGCTGGTGCAGGACGAGCCGGATGAGACCGAGAAGCCGGCCCGGTCCAGCTCGTGCAGCACGGTCTCCCCATCGACATAGAGACACGAGAAGGTCACCATGTGGGGCAGGCGCCGCACCGGGTCGCCCACCACCTCCACGTCCGGCACGAGGCCCGGCACCCGCGCCCTGATCCGCTCCGTCAACTCCCGCAGCCGGGCCCCCTCCTCGGCGGCCTCGGCCTGTACGGCGCGCAGCGAGGCCGCGGCGGCGACCACCGCCGGGATGTTCTCGAAGCCCGGGGCGCGCCCCGACTCCCGCTCGTCGGCGGGGCCTTGCGCAGCGAACCGCACCCCCTTGCGCACGACGAGCAGACCCGCGCCCGCGGGCCCGCCCCACTTGTGGGCACTCGCGGCGAGCAGCGACCACTCCCCGCCGACCGGGCCCCACGGAAGCGACTGCGCCGCGTCCACGAGGAGCGGCACCCCGGCGGCGCGACACGCCGAGGCGACATCGGCCACCGGCTGCTCGGTGCCCACCTCGTGGTTGGCGGACTGGAGGCAGGCAAGGGCCGTGTCGGGGCGGAGACCGGCGACGTACGCGGCCGGGGACACCGCACCGGACCGGTCCACCGGGATCTCCGTCACCGTCCCCCCGTCGGCTTCCAGGGCCGCCGCCGCGTGCAGCACCGAAGAGTGTTCGACCGCAGAAACCACGAGATGCCGCCCGACACGCCGACGCCCGGCGAGCGCCCCGGCGATCCCGGAGTGCACCGCCTGGGTGCCGGAAGAGGTGAAGGAGAGCTCGTCGGGGCGGCAGCCCACCGCGTCGGCGGCGGCCTCCCGGGCGGCATCGAGCAGCAGCCTGGCCCGCCGCCCCTCGCGATAGAGCCGCGCGGGATCGGCCCACCCCTCATCGAGCGAGGCCTGCAGAGCCTGCCGGGCCACGGGGTGGAGGGGAGCGGAGGAGGCGACATCAAAGTAGGACACGCAGCAACGCTAAAGCGTGCGCCCAGGGACGGGCCCCAAAGGGGCGCGGGGAACGGCGCGACAAGCCACGACGGACTCGCGGTCGCGGACAAAGGGGCCCCGCCGAGCCGTTGGGCGCCCAGACCCCCCGTCAGAAAGGGGTGGACGGCAGGGCGTCCCACCCTCCCGAGTGACCCGCGGCGCGTTAGGCACCCTCCCCGCGCGACCCCAAATAGCGTCCAGTAAGGTTTGGCCCGCATAAACATCCAAACCCCTGCCCGCCGCAGGGCGGCGACCGACCACCGAGAAGGCCGCAGCCGAAGCGCGGGCCGAGACTCTCGGGAAGGCGCTACGTGAGTCCCAACGGCTCCGACCGCTCGTCGCGGCGCCCGATGCGGCGGAAGCTGCCGCAGGTGCTGACTGCGGGCCTGATCCTTGCAACCGCCACCGGTTGCACATACAAGGACTTTCCCCGCCTTGGTATGCCCACCCCGGTAACGGAAGAGGCTCCACGGATCCTCTCCCTCTGGCAGGGCTCGTGGGCGGCAGCGCTCGCCACGGGCGTGCTGGTCTGGGGTCTGATCCTGTGGAGTGTCATCTTCCACCGGCGCAGCCGCACCAAGGTGGAGGTACCTCCGCAGACGCGTTACAACATGCCCATCGAGACGCTTTACACGGTGGTTCCCCTCATCATCGTCTCGGTGCTCTTCTACTTCACGGCACGTGATGAGACGAAGCTCCTCCATCTCGACGAAAAGCCTGCCCACACGGTCAATGTGGTCGGCTACCAGTGGAGCTGGGGCTTCAACTACATCGAGGACGTGCCGGGTTCCAACAAGGGAGACGCGAAGTCGGCCAAGGAGCTGGAGGCCATCCCGGACAAGTTCCGCGATGCGTTCCCGTCCAACGCCGGCGGCGTCTACGACGTCGGCACGCCCGGCCAGCGGAACCCGCAGAACGGCAACCCGGGTCCGACCCTCTGGCTCCCCAAGGGCGAGAAGGTCCGCTTCGTACTGACTTCGCGTGACGTCATCCACTCCTTCTGGGTGGTGCCGTTCCTCATGAAGCAGGACGTCATCCCGGGCCACACCAACGCCTTCGAGGTGACTCCCAACAAGGAGGGCACCTTCATGGGCAAGTGCGCCGAGCTCTGCGGTGTCGACCACTCCCGGATGCTCTTCAACGTGAAGGTCGTTTCCCCCGAGCGCTACCAGAAGCACCTCGAGGACCTCGCGAAGAAGAACCAGACCGGATACATCCCGGCCGGCATCGAGCAGACGAGCCACGAGAAGAACCGGGAGACGAACAACCTGTGAGCATCCTCAACGAACCTCAGGGTGCCGCGGCAGCAGAAGACTCGTACGAGAACGAGCTGCCGGTACGGCGCAAGCAGCCGGGCAATGTCGTGATCAAGTGGTTGACGACCACTGACCACAAGACGATCGGCACGCTCTACCTGGTCACGTCGTTCGCGTTCTTCTGCATCGGCGGAGTGATGGCGCTCTTCATGCGCGCCGAACTCGCTCGTCCCGGCTCGCAGCTCATGTCGAACGAGCAGTTCAACCAGGCGTTCACGATGCACGGCACGATCATGCTGCTGATGTTCGCGACGCCGCTGTTCGCCGGATTCGCGAACTGGATCATGCCGCTGCAGATCGGCGCGCCCGACGTGGCGTTCCCGCGGCTGAACATGTTCGCGTACTGGCTGTACCTCTTCGGCTCGCTCATCGCGGTGGCCGGCTTCCTCACCCCGCAGGGTGCGGCCGACTTCGGCTGGTTCGCCTACTCCCCGCTGTCGGACGCCGTCCGCTCGCCGGGCATCGGCGCCGACATGTGGATCATGGGTCTGGCCTTCTCCGGCTTCGGCACGATCCTCGGCTCGGTCAACTTCATCACCACGATCATCTGCATGCGCGCACCCGGCATGACGATGTTCCGGATGCCGATCTTCGTGTGGAACGTCCTGCTGACCGCGGTTCTGGTCCTGCTGGCCTTCCCGGTTCTGGCCGCCGCGCTGTTCGCCCTGGAGGCGGACCGTAAATTCGGTGCCCATATCTTCGACGCCGGCAATGGCGGCGCGCTGCTATGGCAACACCTCTTCTGGTTCTTCGGCCATCCAGAGGTGTACATCATCGCGTTGCCATTCTTCGGAATCATTTCCGAAGTCATCCCGGTCTTCTCCCGTAAGCCGATGTTCGGCTACATGGGTCTGATCGGCGCGACGATCGCCATCGCGGGTCTCTCCGTGACCGTGTGGGCGCACCACATGTACGTCACCGGTGGCGTGCTCCTACCGTTCTTCTCCTTCATGACGTTCCTGATCGCCGTGCCAACAGGCGTGAAGTTCTTCAACTGGATCGGAACGATGTGGAAGGGCTCACTGAGTTTCGAGACACCGATGCTCTGGGCCGTCGGCTTCCTGATCACCTTCACCTTCGGTGGTCTGACCGGCGTCATCCTGGCCTCGCCGCCGATGGACTTCCACGTATCCGACTCGTACTTCGTGGTCGCGCACTTCCACTACGTCGTCTTCGGCACCGTGGTCTTCGCGATGTTCTCCGGATTCCACTTCTGGTGGCCGAAGTTCACCGGCAAGATGCTGGACGAGCGGCTCGGCAAGATCACCTTCTGGACGCTGTTCATCGGCTTCCACGGCACGTTCCTCGTGCAGCACTGGCTGGGCGCCGAGGGCATGCCGCGTCGTTACGCGGACTATCTCGCGGCCGACGGCTTCACTGCTCTGAACACGATCTCGACGATCGCCTCGTTCCTGCTCGGTCTGTCGATACTGCCGTTCTTCTACAACATCTGGAAGACCGCCAAGTACGGCAAGAAGATCGAGGTCGACGACCCGTGGGGCTACGGCCGCTCGCTCGAGTGGGCGACGTCCTGCCCGCCGCCGCGGCACAACTTCCTCACCCTGCCGCGGATCCGTTCCGAATCCCCGGCGTTCGACCTGCATCACCCTGAGATCGCGGCTCTCGACCAGCTCGAGAACACCGGCCACGGTGACAAGGCGCTCGCGGGCGGCAAGGAGGCCGGCAAGTGAAGGTCCAAGGCAAGATGTTCATCTGGCTGAGCGTCTTCGTGCTCGCCATGGCGATCGTCTACGGCTGGTGGTCGAAGGAGCCGGCCGGTACGACCGCGCTTTTCCTGGCCTTCGGCCTGTGCATCATGATCGGCTACTACCTGGCCTTCACGGCCCGGCGTGTCGACGCGGCCGCACAGGACAACAAGGAGGCCGACGTAGCGGACGAGGCCGGCGAGGTGGGCTTCTTCAGCCCGCACAGCTGGCAGCCGCTCTCGCTGGCCATCGGTGGCGCGCTCGCCTTCATGGGCGTCGTCTTCGGCTGGTGGCTGCTGTACTTCTCGCTCCCCATCCTGATGATCGGCCTCTTCGGCTGGGTCTTCGAGTACTACCGGGGCGAGAACCAGACCCAGTGAGTCTGTGACTCCCCGCTTCACCGAGGGCCCGGACACTCCGTCAGGAGAGTCCGGGCCCTCGGCGTGTTGCGCTTGACACTCGTACGGGTCACTCGACGCGCCGAGGCCGATGAACCTTCATACCGTGTGTTTATGAGCCACTCACCGCGAATCCGCACGGTACTGAGCTGCACCATGCTGGTGGCCGCCCTCGGGGTGGGAACCACGGCGTGCGGCAGCTCCGACGGCCATCCGCTCTCGGCGAAGCCGTACGACGCGGCAGGCCAGATCGCCTTCAACAGCCCTGTGGGCAGCCAGAAGGCGGATCCGGACAAGCCCTTGGAGGTCACCGCCCAGGGCGAGGACGGGCGCATCACCGATGTGACGGCCACCGACGCGCAGGGACGGTACGTGGCGGGCGAACTCGCCGCCGACGGCGCCCGGTGGCACAGCACGGCGCCCCTCGCGGCGGGCACGCGCTACACAGTGCGGGTCAGCACCGAGGACGAGGATGGTTCGCCGGGCCGCAAGGTCATGACCTTCGACACGAACGCCGCGGCGAAGAAGAAGCGCCTCGACGTCACCTTCGGCCCCGATTCGGGCAAGTACGGCGTCGGCCAGCCCGTCACGGCCAAGCTGAGCGCCAAGGTGAAGGACAAGAAGGGCAGGGCCGTCGTGGAGCGCGCCCTGAAGGTCGATACCCAGCCCGCCACGGAGGGCGCCTGGCACTGGGTGGACAGCAAGACGCTGCACTACCGCCCCAAGGAGTACTGGCCCACGGGCGCGACCATCAACGTACGGAGCAACCTCGAGGGCATCAAGGTCCGCGACAGGCTCTGGGGCGGCGCCGCCAAGCCGCTGCGGCTGACCATCGGCGACCGCATCGAGGCCGTGACGGACGCCGGGTCGCACTGGATGACGGTCTATCGCAACGGCGAGGAGATCAACTCCATGCCGGTGACCACGGGCAAGCCCGGCTACTCCACGCGCAACGGCGTCAAGGTGGTCCTCGGCAAGGAATACGCCGTACGTATGACCAGTGCCAGCATCGGCGCATCGGACTTCTACGACAAGATGGTCTATTACGCGACGCGGGTCACCGACTCCGGTGAGTACGTGCACGCCGCGCCCTGGTCGGTCGGCTCGCAGGGCAACGCGAACACCAGCCACGGCTGCACCGGAATGAGCACCGGCAACGCCGCCTGGTTCTACGAGACCGTCCGGCAGGGCGACATCGTGAGGGTCGTCAACAGCTATGGCGCGGACATGGATCCGTTCGGCAACGGCTTCGGCGACTGGAACGTCGACTGGAAGGACTGGCGGGACGGCAGCGCCCTGTTGGGCGGCGTCAAGGAAGGCCCCACGGCGGTCGACGCGGCCCGGCTCCGGCCGCAGGTCTGATCCGCCGCAGGAGACCCCGAGAAGCGCCGAGAAGCGCTGAGAAGCGCTGAGAAGCGACGAGAGGGGGCCCGCGCGACGCGCGGGCCCCCTCTCGGTGTGCCAAGTGCCGCGTCAGGCCTGGACGGCCAGCCTGTCGCGCAGCAGAGAGGCCAGGGAGTTCGCGAACTCGACCGGATCGACCGGAAGAGTCACGGCGGCCTCCGCGCGGCTCCAGGTGGCCAGCCAGGCGTCCTGCGGGCGCCCCATGAGGAGAAGCACGGGCGGGCAGTGGAAGATCTCGTCCTTGAGCTGACGGCAGACCCCCATGCCGCCGATGGGCGTGGCCTCGCCGTCCAGGACGCAGACGTCGACGCCGCCCCGGTCGAGCTCCTTCAGCACGGCGGGCAGCGTCGCGCACTCGATGAACTCGACCGCGGGAACGTCCGCCGCCGGCCTGCGTCCGGTGGCCAACCGGACCTGCTCGCGGGTGCTCGCGTTGTCGCTGTAGACCAGCACCGTGGCGGTCGGCTGCATTGTTCCTCCGCTTCGTTGAGGGCATTTCGCCGGGGACCGATGCGCGGATGCTACTCCTCCGGACACCCCGTCAACAGCGGTTCGGACAGGCCTTCGATGGGCCATACGGGCAGGACACACCCCGCAGACACTCCGAACGGCACCCCCCGGGGTGAGGGCGGGATAAGCGACCGACATAATGTCGGTCGTGGCGACAGCAACGACAGTAGATACCGGGCACGCGCACCCGCCGGTCAATCGGCCGAACCTCACCAGCGTCGGAACCATCATTTGGCTCAGTTCCGAGCTGATGTTCTTCGCGGCCCTCTTCGCGATGTACTTCACCCTGCGATCGGTGACAGGACCTGAGCACTGGAAGGAAATGGCGTCCGCGCTGAACTTCCCGTTCTCGGCGACGAACACCACGATCCTGGTGCTCTCCTCCCTCACCTGCCAGCTAGGCGTGTTCGCCGCTGAGCGTGGTGACGTGAAGAAGCTCCGGATGTGGTTCATCGTCACCTTCATCATGGGTGCGGTCTTTATCGGCGGTCAGGTGTACGAGTACACCGAGCTGGTCAAGCACGAGGGCCTCTCGCTCTCGTCCGACCCGTACGGCTCGGTCTTCTACCTGACCACCGGCTTCCATGGCATGCACGTGACAGGCGGCCTGATCGCCTTCCTGCTGGTTCTCGGCAGGACGTACGCGGCCAGGAAGTTCACCCATGAGCAGGCGACCGCAGCCATCGTCGTGTCCTACTACTGGCACTTCGTCGATGTTGTCTGGATCGGTCTCTTTGCCACGATCTACATGATCAAGTAAACGGGGGGCCGGGCTCAGACGGGCCCGACGTTCCGACTCATTCCAGAAGCATCGACGCAGAAGATCCTGACACCGGGGTAATCCGTGAAAAAGCTCTCCGCACGACGACGCCACCCGCTGGCGGCGGTCGTCGTACTACTCCTCGCGCTGGCGGCCACCGGGGGGCTGTACGCCGCGTTCGCACCCGCGGACAAGGCGCAGGCCGAAGACACCGCCCAGTCCCTCGCCATCGACGAGGGCAAGAAGTTGTACTCCGTGGGCTGCTCCAGCTGCCACGGAACCGGCGGTCAGGGGTCCTCCGACGGTCCTAGCCTGGTGGGCGTCGGCGCAGCCGCCGTCGACTTCCAGGTCAGCACCGGCCGTATGCCGCTCCAGCAGCCGGGCGCCCAGGCGCCGAAGAAGAAGGCCATCTACAACCAGGCCCAGATCGACCAGCTCGCGGCGTACATCGCCTCGCTGGGCGCGGGCCCGACCATCCCCACCGAGAAGCAGTACAGCCCGGACGGGGCGGACATCGCCAAGGGTGGCGAGCTGTTCCGCACCAACTGCGCGCAGTGCCACAACTTCACCGGTGAGGGTGGCGCGTTGACGAAGGGCAAGTTCGCTCCTTCGTTGGAGGATGTCTCCCCGAAGCACATCTACGAGGCCATGCAGACCGGCCCGCAGAACATGCCGTCCTTCCCCGACACGATCATGCCGGAGAAGAACAAAAAGGACATCATCGCGTACCTCGACGCGGTCAACGGCGAACAGACCGAGAGCCCTGGCGGTCTCAAGCTGGGTGGTCTGGGTCCGGTCAGTGAAGGCCTGTTCGGCTGGATCTTCGGTCTCGGCTCGCTGATCGCGGTCGCCGTGTGGGTCGCCGCTCGGACCGCAAAGGCCAAGAAGTCATGAGTAGCCAAGAGAAATCAGAAGAGAACCTGCCCGACGTGCAGGAGACCGAGCACGGCTCGGTGGCTGTAGCGGACGAGAACCCGTTCGCCGACCCGGGGCTTCCGCCCCATGAGCATCGTGTCCAGGACATCGACGAGCGGGCCGCCAGGCGTTCCGAGCGTGCGGTCGCCTTCCTGTTCACGCTGTCGATGCTGGCCACGATCGGATTCATCGCCTCGTATGTGGCGTTCCCGGTCGACAAGAGCATCTACATCTTCCCGATCGGCCACATCAGCGCGCTCAACTTCTCCCTGGGCATGACCCTCGGCGTCGCGCTGTTCTGCATCGGTGCGGGAGCGGTCCACTGGGCCCGCACCCTGATGTCCGATGTGGAGGTCGCCGACGAGCGGCACCCGATCGCGGCCGAGCCCGAGGTCAAGGCCAAGGTCATGGCCGACTTCAAGGCCGGTGCCGAGGAGTCGCAGTTCGGCCGCCGCAAGCTGATCCGCAACACGATGTTCGGCGCGCTTGCCATGGTGCCGCTCTCCGGCGTCGTCCTGCTGCGCGACCTCGGTCCGCTGCCCGAGGACAAGCTGCGGCACACGCTGTGGTCCAAGGGCAAGCTGCTCGTGAACATGAACACGAACGAGCCGCTGCGTCCGTCGGACATCCAGGTCGGCTCGCTGACCTTCGCCAAGCCCGAGGGCCTGGAGGAGCACGATCACGACTTCCAGAAGGAGATCGCCAAGGCGGCCCTGATGATCGTCCGGATCCAGCCGGACAACATCAAGGACAAGCAGGAGCTCGAGTGGTCGCACGACGGTGTCGTCGCGTACTCGAAGATCTGCACCCACGTCGGCTGCCCGATCTCCCTGTACGAGCAGCAGACGCACCACGTCCTCTGCCCGTGCCACCAGTCCACCTTCGACCTCTCCGACGGTGCCCGAGTGATCTTCGGCCCGGCCGGTCACGCGCTGCCGCAGCTGCGCATCGCCGTGAACGAAGAGGGCTACCTCGAGGCGCTCGGCGACTTCGCCGAGCCCGTCGGTCCTGCATTCTGGGAGCGCGGATGAGCACTTCGGCGAACGACAACCGTAAGAAGGCACCCGCCGGTGAGCGGGTCGCCGACTGGGCCGACGGCCGGGTGGGGATCTACTCCCTGGCCAAGGCCAACATGCGCAAGATCTTCCCGGACCACTGGTCCTTCATGCTGGGTGAGGTCGCGCTCTACAGCTTCATCATCATCATCCTCACGGGTGTGTATCTGACGCTGTTCTTCCACCCGTCGATGAACGAGGTGGAGTACCACGGCAGCTACGTCCCGCTGCAGGGCCAGCTGATGTCCGAGGCGTTCAACTCGACCATGCACATCAGCTTCGATGTGCGCGGTGGTCTGCTGATCCGGCAGATCCACCACTGGGCGGCGCTGATCTTCCTCGCGGCCATGTTCGTGCACATGATGCGCGTCTTCTTCACGGGCGCTTTCCGCAAGCCCCGTGAGATCAACTGGATCTTCGGCTTCCTGCTGTTCGTCCTGGGCATGTTCACCGGCTTCACCGGTTACTCGCTCCCGGACGACCTGCTCTCCGGCACCGGTGTCCGCTTCATGCAGGGCGCGATCCTGTCCGTGCCAGTCGTGGGCACGTACCTGTCGATGTTCCTGTTCGGCGGGGAGTTCCCCGGCGGCGACTTCGTGGCCCGCTTCTACTCGGTCCACATCCTGCTGCTGCCCGGCATCATGATGGGCCTCCTGGTGGCCCACCTGATCCTGGTCTTCTACCACAAGCACACGCAGTTCGCGGGCCCCGGCAAGACCAACAACAACGTCGTGGGCATGCCGCTGCTGCCGGTCTACATGGCCAAGGCCGGAGGCTTCTTCTTCCTGGTCTTCGGCATCATCACGGCCATCTCGGCGATCGCCACGATCAACCCGATCTGGGCACTCGGTCCCTACCGGCCGGACCAGGTCTCCACCGGAGCCCAGCCCGACTGGTACATGGGCTTCTCCGAAGGCCTGATCCGTTTCATGCCCGGCTGGGAGATCAACGCCTGGGGTCACACGCTCGTCCTGGGTGTGTTCATCCCGCTGATCATCTTCCCGCTGGTCCTGGTGGCGATCGCGGTCTACCCGTTCATCGAGTCCTGGGTCACCGGCGACAAGCGCGAGCACCACATCCTGGACCGCCCGCGCAACGTCCCGACCCGTACGGCCTTCGGTGTCGCGTGGATCACCTGGTACATGGTGCTGCTCATCGGTGGTGGAAACGACCTGTGGGCCACGCACTTCCACCTGTCGATCAACGCGATCACCTGGTTCGTGCGCATCGCGTTCTTCGTCGCACCGGTACTCGCCTTCGTCATCACCAGGCGGATCTGCCTGGGTCTGCAGCGGCGCGACAAGGACAAGGTCCTGCACGGGCGCGAGTCCGGCATCATCAAGCGCCTGCCGCACGGTGAGTTCATCGAGGTCCACGAGCCGCTCAACCAGGAGCAGCTGCACACGCTCACCGCGCACGAGCAGTACGCGCCGGTCGAGATCGGCCCCTCGGTCGACGAGAACGGCGTCGAGCGCAAGGTGACCGGCTCGCAGAAGCTCAGGGCCAAGCTCTCCAAGAGCTACTACGGGGAGGACAACCAGATCCCCAAGCCCACCACCGAGGAGTACAAGGAGATCACGAGCGGCCACGGCCACCACTGATCCTTTGACGCTCTAGCTACAAGGTCGCCACGGCGAGAGCCCCGTCCCATGCATCCAGTGCATGGACGGGGCTCTTTGCCGTCCCCAGGGCTGGATAAGGTGTTCCTGTCCTACGCCTAAACGAACCCAGGAGCGGCAGATGAGCGCTGTGACCCCCGCAGGAGGCAACACCGCGGCGGCCCGTTCCTGGCCGGGTGTGCTGAACGGCCTGCTCGACGGGAACGACCAGAGCGCCGACGACACGGCCTGGGCGATGGACCGCATCATGCGGGGCGAGGCCACCGACGCGCAGATCGCCGGCTTCGTCGTGGCGCTGCGGGCCAAGGGCGAGACCGTGGAGGAGATCTCCGGTCTCGTACGCACCATGTACGAGCACGCCAATGTGATCGAGGTGCCGGGGCGGACCGTCGACATCGTCGGTACGGGCGGTGACGGTGCCAAGACCGTCAACATCTCCACGATGTCCGCGATCGTGATCGCCGGCGCGGGCGCGAAGGTCGTCAAGCACGGCAACCGCGCCGCGTCGTCGGCCAGCGGCGCCTCCGACGTGCTCGAGAAGCTCGGCGTGAATCTCGAGCTCACCCCGCAGCGGGTCGTCGAGGTCGCGGAGGAGGCGGGGATCACCTTCTGCTTCGCGGTGAAGTTCCACCCGGCGCTGCGGTACGCGGGCGGTGCGCGCAGCCAGTTGGGGATCCGGACCGTGTTCAACCTGCTTGGTCCGCTCACCAACCCGGCCCGGGTGCGCGCCCAGGCCGTCGGTGTCGCCGACGCACGGATGGCGCCCATCGTGGCCGGGGTCTTCGCCGAGCGCGGGCACTCCTCCCTCGTCTTCCGCGGCGACGACGGCCTTGACGAGCTGACGACCACGTCGACCTCCCGGGTCTGGGTAGTGCGGGACGGCGCCGTGCGTGAGGAGGCCTTCGACCCGCGGGACGTCGGCATCGACCTCGTCCCCGTGGAGGCACTGCGGGGCGCTGACGCCTCGTACAACGCCGAGGTGGCGCTGCGCCTCCTGGACGGCGAGAGCGGGCCCGTACGGGACGCGGTGCTGCTCAACTCGGCGGCGGCCCTCGTGGCCCTCTCGCCGGGTGAGGGGAGCCTCGTGGAGCAGATCCGCGGCGGCATCGCCCAGGCGGCCGAGTCGATCGACTCCGGGGCCGCGAAGAAGGCCCTGGAGCGGTGGGTGGCGGCCAGCAACCGCTGAGGCCGACCCGAATGTGACGCAAGGCGCAGTCCGGATTCTGGACTGCGCCTTGCGCGTCGAAGATCGTATGGCAAGATGCTGCACAGGTCATGAGTGACAGCGATTAGGCCCCGGCTCGCTGTCCGGCAACCCTCCGTCCGTGGCGGGGTGCCCCGGGTGAAGACCAGGCCGTACGCAGCAAGGCGTATGGCAAGCGCGGACCCCTGCGCACTCGATGAGTGTCGTACCCCTGGGGTCCTGGTCCTCAAGGGAGCAGTCTCGTGAGCAAGCGAATGCGATAGGGCTTCCCGGCCCCTATTCCGCACCCCCTTTTCTCTTCGTCACTGCAGCGCCGTACGGGCGTCCTTGCAGTGAACTCGCCTGCCTTCCCACGGGAGTTCGCCATGTCTGTCACCACCGCTGCCGCCGACAAGACCGTCTGTGCCGCCCCGCTGCCCGTCCTCGGCCGTGACGTCACCGTGCCGCTCGTCACCGGTGGCGAGGTGACCTACGCGGCGCTCGACTACGCGGCCAGCGCCCCGGCGCTGCAGCGGGTGTGGGACGACGTGGCCGCGTACGCGCCGTACTACGGCAGCGTGCACCGCGGTGCCGGGTACCTCTCGCAGCTCTCCACCGACCTCTTCGAGAACAGCCGCGTCACCGTCGCCGAGTTCCTCGGCTGCCGCGAGGACGACCAGGTCGTCTTCACCCGTTCGACCACCGACTCGCTCAATCTCCTGGCCGCGGCCCTTCCGGCCGACTGCCAGGTCTTCGTCTTCGAGACCGAGCACCACGCCTCGCTCCTGCCGTGGCGCGACGCCCGCGTGACGTACCTGAACGCGCCGCGCACCGCCGACCAGGCCGTCGCCACCCTGGAGCGCGCCCTCGCCGACCGCGACCCCTACGGGCCCGCCCTGGTCTGCGTGACCGGCGCGTCGAACGTCACCGGTGAGCTGTGGCCGGTCAAGGAGCTGGCCGCCGCCGCGCACGCGCACGGCGCCCGCATCGTCCTGGACGCCGCGCAGCTCGCGCCCCACCACCCGGTCTCCATCAGCGAGTTGGACGTCGACTGGGTCGCCTTCTCCGGCCACAAGCTGTACGCGCCCTTCGGCTCGGGTGTCCTCGCGGGCCGCTCCGACTGGCTGCGGGATGCCGAGCCCTACCTCGCGGGCGGCGGCGCCTCGCGGAAGGTCGCGCGGCGTACGGACGGCGGCGTGGACGTCGAGTGGCACGACACCGCCGCGCGCCACGAGGCCGGTTCGCCGAACGTCATCGGCGTATACTCCATCGCCTCCGCCTGCAAGGCGCTGACCGAGGCGGGCTTCGACGAGCTCGTCGCCCGTGAGCGCCATCTGATCGCGAAGGTGCGCGAGGGCCTCGCCGACGTGCCCGCCGTGAAGGTGCTCTCGCTCTTCGGGGACGACGCGCCGCGCGTCGGGGTCCTCTCCTTCGTCGTCGAGGGCTGGAACAGCTCGCACTTCGCCGCCGCGCTCTCCGCCGAGTACGGCATCGGCGTACGCGACGGTCTCTTCTGCGCCCACCCGCTGGTGCGCACCCTGCTCGGCAGCGACCCGCAGACCCAGGGCGAGTGCGGCGCCCCCGAGGCCGCGCCCGGCGAGAAGTCCCTGAACGCGATCCGCGTGAGCTTCGGCGCGGGCACCCCGGACGAGCATGTGGAGCGCTTCGTGCGTGCCGTCAAGGAACTCGTCGCGGACGGCGCGCGCTGGAACTACCGCACGGAGGAAGGGCGTTGCGTGCCGGACACCACGGCTGCCTGAGGCTGAGCCTGAGCCTGATTCTTGGTCCGTCCCTTCAGGCGTGACCCCAGGACGATCATCCGCAGGGCCCGCTCGGTCGCGTCGGTGAGGAACTCGCCGCCCCGCCCGAGCGCCTCGGTCAGCGAGACCGGAGCGGGCAGGATCGCGCTGTAGGCGTCCACGCCCTCGGCCCGTACGTGGTGCGCGCCCTGGCCGATCGTGCCCGCGAGGACCAGGACCGGGCGGCCGAACCGCTTGGCGCGCCTTGCCACTTCGGCGGGGACCTTGCCGCGCGGCGTCTGGTGGTCGAGGGCGCCCTCGGCGGTGACGACGAGGTCGGCGCGGGCCAGGCGGGCGTCCAGGTCCAGGTCGTCGAGCAGGACGTCGAAGCGGGGGAGCAGCTGGGCGCCGAGTGCCGCGAGACCTGCGCCCAGGCCACCGGACGCGCCTGTTCCGGGGCCGAGGGAGAGGTCAGCCGTGATCTGCAGGTCGCGGGTCAGGACGTGCGCCCAGTGCTCCAAGGCCGTCGCGAGCTGTTCGACCTGCGTGGGGGTCGCGCCCTTCTGGGGGCCGAAGACGCGGGCGACGCCGCGCTCGCCGGTCAGGACGTTGAAGGGGTTGCAGGCGACGCGGATCTCGGTGTCCTTCAGGCGGGGGTCGAGGCCCGAGGGATCGATGCGGCTCAAACGGGTCAACTCCCTTCCGCCGCGCGGGAGTTCCCAGCCGTCCGCGTCAAGGAGCCGGGCGCCGAGCGCCTGGAGCGCTCCCGCGCCCCCGTCCGACGTGCCGGAGTCGCCGCAGCCCACCAGGATGCGGCGGGCGCCCGCGTCGAGCGCGGCGCTGATCAGCTCGCCGACGCCGTACGTGGTCGTGGCGCCGGGGTCGCGCAGATCGCGCGGGACCAGTGAGAGCCCGGCGACCGCGGCCATCTCCACCACGGCGGTACCGGACGGAAGCAGCGCGAAGTGCGTGCCGATCCGCTGGCCGACAGGGCCGGTGGCGGGCAGCGCCACCAGGCGGCCGCCGCCCGTGGTGGCCAGGGCGCGCGCGGTGCCCTCGCCGCCGTCCACCAGGGGGATCAGATCGGTCTCGGCGTGCGGGACGACGCGGCGTACTCCTTCGGCGATGGCCTCGGCGGCGGACTGCGCGGACAGGGACTCCTTGAAACCGCTGGGGGCGATGGCGAAACGGGTCAGCATGGACAGTCTCCTGGGGTTCAGCGGACGGGTACGCCGAGCAGCGGCCAGAGCGCCACGGCGAAGAGCAGGACTAGGGCGGCGGTCAGCGGTGCAAGGACCGCGGAGAGGCGCAGCAGGTCGCGCGGGGTGTAGGTGGGGGTGCCCGGGATGTCGGCGAAGAGCGTGACGGGCTTCGCGGATGCGGGCAGGGTGTGGCAGAAGCCGGCGGCCGCCGTGG
>NZ_BAAAUG010000029.1:51299-60119 GCF_039533825.1 Streptomyces rectiviolaceus | reverse complement strand
GGCGGCGACCGGGTTGACGCCCGCGCCGACGGCCGCCGCGACGACCAGCGGGACCAGGACGGACGAGCGGGCCGAGCGTGACTGGAGTATCAGGTGCGCGGCCGTGCTGACGGCGACGACGACGGTCAGGAAGAGCCAGGGCGGCACGTCGAGGGGGACCCCGCCGACCAGCCACTTCGCCGCCCCCGACTCGGCGAGCGCGACGCCCATCGCCATGGTCGCGGCCATGAAGAGCAGCAGTGACCAGGGCACCGTCTTCAGCGCGTCCTTCAGGCGTACGGTGCCGAGGGCGGGGGATGAGGCGACGACCGCGCCGATCAACGCGACCACGGCGGGCGGCACTTGGTGCAGCGGTTCGCTGCACCAGAGCGCGACGACCGTGGCGAGGAGGAGGGCGCAGCGGGTCTCGGCGGGCTCCCAGGCTCCGGTCACCGGCTGCTCGCTGTGCTCCTGGAGCTGCTCGACGGTGATGTGGACCGGGCCCTTGCGGTCCGCCCGCCGCGTCGTCGTCAACAGGACGGCCTCCGCGGCCAGATGGGACGAGGCGACGGCGAGCGGCAGGCCGAGCAGCATCCACTGCGTGAAGCCGATCCGCTCCCCGGTGGCCTCCCACAGCACGGACACCGTGATCAGATGCGCGCCGGCGCCGATCAGGGTCGCGACCGCGGAGAGCAGGATCACGGTCGGGAAGAGCAGCGCGAGCATCACCACCAGGCGCTTGCGGTCGGCGAGGACCTTGGCGAGGGCGAGGAAGACGGGAAGGGCGAGCGCCGCGCGGCCCGATGTGGCGGGCACCGCGAAGGCGGTCACGACCAGGGCGGCCGTCGTCAGATGCGTCAACTGCCGTACGCTGCGCGCCCCGCTGACGAGGAAGGCCGCCGCCCGGCCCGCGAGACCGCTGCGGGCCACCGCGGCCGCGAGCACGAAGGCACAGATCAGCAGCCAGACGGTCTCGTCACCGAGGGTGCCGAAGAGCGTGTCGCTGCTGATCACCCCGGTCGCGGTGAGCGCGAGCCCGGCGCCGAGCGCGATGTACGTGTCGTCGATCGGCGTACCGATCCACGCACAGGTCGCCAGGGCGAACACGGCGAGGGTGAGCCGCGCGTCGCCGCTCAGGCCGGGGAAGTTGCCGGGCACCACCAGCAGCGCGCACAGGCTCAGCGCGATGCACAGGGTGATGGCTTGGCGGGGATTCAGGGTCACGCAATGAGCCTCGGGCTCCGCCGTGAGCCCTCAATGAGCCGCGGATGAAAGGAACTTCACCCGCGGGGCCGGATGTCACCCCGGCAGCCGGTACCCCATCCCGCGCACCGTCTCCACCCGCTGTGCGCCCAGCTTCTTGCGCAGCGCCCGTACGTACACGTCCACGATGTTGGACCCGGGGTCGAAGTCGTAGCCCCATACGTGCGACAGGATCTGTTCCCGCGAGAGCACCTGCCCCGGATGGCGCAGGAAGAGTTCGAGCAGCACGAACTCACGTGCCGTCAGATCCACCGTCCGCTCGCCCGAACGCGCCCTGCGCGTACGCAGATCAAGCGTCAGATCCCCGCCGCGCAGCACCGTCACCTCCGGGGCCCCCGCCGCCGTACGCAGCCGCAGGCGCACCCGCGCGAGCAGCTCCTCGAAGCGGAACGGCTTGGTCATCCAGTCGTCGGCGCCGCCCTCGAGGCCCGCCACCGTGTCCCGGACCGAGTCGCGCGCGGTCAGCACGATGACCGGTGTGGTCACGCGGGCCTCGCGCAACTGCCGCAGGACCGTGAAGCCGTCCTTTCCCGGCAGGCCGATGTCCAGGACGACGAGGTCGAAGCCGCCGGTCAGGGCGTAGTCGTAGGCCGCATCGCCGTCGCCGACGACGCTGGTGGTGAAGCCGTTGGCCCGCAGGCCCTTCTCGACGAAGGAGGCGATGCGCTCCTCGTCCTCGACGATGAGAATCCGGTTCATGGCAGTCCTGGTTCCTGTTCTCGCAGTACTTCTCGCAGTACGAGTACGAAGGTGGCGCCGCCGCCTTCCGTGGGCCGCAGCTCGACCTGGCCGCCGTGTCCTTCGGCGATGGCGCGCACGATGGCGAGGCCGAGTCCGGCGCCGGTGGCGCGTGAGCCACGGCGTGCGGTGCCGCGCCGGAACCGCTCGAAGATCACCGCCGCGTCCTGTGCCTGCACGCCGGGCCCGCTGTCGGCGACGTACAGCTCGATCCGTCCTGCCGTGCTGCGCGAGCCGATGCCGATGCGCTGGCCGGGGACGGTGTGCTGGACGGCGTTCTGCGCGAGCTGCACCATCGCCTGGGTGATGCGCTGCGGGTCGAGACCGGCCTCGCCGTCGGCCACTTCGGCCAGCTTCCAGTCGCGGTCGCCGAGCGCCCGCGCCTTGACGAAGACGTCCGCGGTCAGCTCGGCGAGCTGCACCGGCTCCGGGGTGACGAAGTCGGGGCGCTCGGCCTTGGCGAGGAGGAGGAGGTCCTCGACGATGCGGCTCATCCGGTCGAGCTCCTCCATCACGATCCGGACCGTCTCCTCGCGCTCTCCCGGATCGTCGCCCATCAGCTCCAGATGGCCGCGGACGATGGTGATGGGCGTGCGCAGCTCGTGCCCGGCGTCGTCGACGAACTCGCGCTGTGCGGCGAACGCGCGCTCCAGACGGTCGAGCATCGCGTTGAACGTCTCGGCGAGCGCCGCGATGTCGTCCCTTCCCTGCACCGGGATGCGCTGGGTCAGGTCCTGTTCGGTGAGCTGCGCGGCCGTCGTACGCACCAGGCGTACGGGCTTGAGGATGCGGCCCGCGACCGCCCAGCCGATGCCGGTCGTCATCAGGAGCGCGACCCCGGAGATGGCGAGCAGCATCGTGAACACGTCACCCGCCTTGGCCTGTTCGCCCGCCGGGTGGAAGGCGACGACGAACGCCGCCGCCGGATGGCCCGCGCTCGCCGCGATCTCCACCTTCGCCCAGCGGACCTCGCCCAGGTCGCGGTGCAGCGTGCCGGTCGCGTCGGGGGACTCGAAGACCGTCCGAAGCGCGGCGGTGTCCTCGGCGAGCGGATGGCCGATCCGTGGCTCGCGCGACTGCTCCTTCTTCGCGGGCGCCTTGCCGGGGCGGCCGACCAGGCCCAGGAGCTCCTCGTCGGGGTCGGCGTACTGCCGGGACAGGAAGAGCCGCAGGAGGGGGTCGGGAGCGGTGAACTTCTCGCCCGTCTGCGGATCGACCCCTTCGCGGGCGAGGTTCGTGAACTCCGCGGTCTCCTGGGCGAGCAGCCGGTCGATGCGGTGGTCGACGTCGCGCAGCAGGACGGAGCGCGTGGTGGCCGCGACCGCGGTGAGCGCGACGGTCATCACCACGAGCAGCCAGAGCAGGATGCGGACACGGGCGGATATCCAGCGGTGCGGGCGCTCAGCCGTCGTCACCGGGGCCGTCGTCGTCGTTGTCGCCCCGGCCGCTGCCTTCGTTGCCGTCGTCGTCGTTGTCATCGCCCGGGGAATTCTCGCTCACCGGCGGCGGGGACACCGTCTCGTCGCTCGGCGTCGGCCGAGGAGTGGTGGGCGTCGCGGACGGCGACGGCGACGACGGCGACGGCGACGAGGACGGCGAGCCGCTCTCCAGCTCCACCTTGGGCGGGGCCTTGGGGGGCTCGGGGCTGTCGGTCAGGGCGTAGCTGGTCGCGGCGATGCCGAGCGGGATCGCCACGACGGCGGCCAGGGCGGCCATGCGGTGGGAGAAGACCATGACTGCGAGAGTGCGGGGCACAGTGCGTCAGAAGCATGAGCGGCAGATGAGGAAACCCTCATCCAACGCCTGTGCGGACGCCTAGGAGTCGAGGCCGATCGCGAACGCCGCTTCCAGGTCGTGCTGCGAGTACGTACGGAACGCGACATGCGTGTCCGTGCCCTCCACGCCCGGGATCTTGCTGATCTTGCCGGGGATGATGTCGGCAAGGTCGTCGTGTTGCCCGACGCGCACCATGGCGATCAGGTCGTACGTGCCGGTCACGGAGAAGACCTCGCTGACGCACTCGAGGGCGGCGATCGACTCGGCGATCTCCGGGATCCGGTCCACGCTGGTCTTGATGAGCACGATCGCGGTGATCACGGCTGGCTGTCTCCCTCGGTAGCCGGTGCTGGCTTCTTCACTCTAGCCGTCCTGCCATACCGCACCCATGCGTAGACAAAGCCCAGCGAGAACCCCACGAGATGGGCCAGATACGCGACACCGGGACCCTGGCCGCCCTGCAGGGCGGCCAGCCACTGCAGCGCCACCCAGAACGGCAGCACCACCCACGCGGGGAACCGCAGCGGCAGGAAGAAGAGGAACGGGAAGAGACTGGTGACCCGCGCTTTCGGGAAGAGTCGGAGAAAGGCGCCGAGCACCGCGGAGATCGCTCCCGACGCGCCCACCAGGGTCTGGTCGGAGCCCGCGTGCGCGACCGCGTAGGCGAACAGGGCGAGATAGCCGCAGCCGAGGTAGAAGAGCGCGAACTGGAGGTGCCCCATCCGCTCCTCGGCCATCGCCCCGAAGACGTAGAGGAAGAGCATGTTGCCCAGAAGGTGCAGCCAGCTGCCGTGCACGAAGAGCGCGGTGGCCGGTGCGAGCAAGGGCCGCATCGCCCCGCTGAACAGCTCCGAGGGGACCACGCCCCAGCGCTCGAAGTAGGCCTGCTGGGCGGCGAGCAGCTCGTCGCCCATTCCGTACACGGGGTTGAGCCCGGACACCGGGGAGACCAGGAAGACCAGACAGCAGGCGGCGATCAGGCCGTACGTCACCGGGGCTGACTGCCCCCTGATCATCCGGCCCGCCGTCGTACCCCATGTCTTGATCATGAACAGAGCATGACGTAAGGGCAGCAAACCGTACAGACCGCCCCGCCGCGTGGGAGGCCGCCGCATGGAGACCCTTACAGGCCTTAGGGTTACGGGCACCACGCACCATGGAATTCCGAAGGAAAGCGAACAGCCACGATGACGGTTCCTCTGCCGACCGACACCACCCGGTGGCGCTGCGCGCTCTGCGGCAACCTCACGCGTTTCGACGTGACCCGCACGTCGAAGGTCGTCGAATATGTGCACCTCGACCTGGCCGGTGAGTCGAACATCGAGGAACGCGAGGTGGTCAGTGAGAACATCGAGTCGGTGCGCTGTCGCTGGTGCAACGCGGTGGACCAGGTGGAACTCGTGGACAGGCCGGGCGCCGGCTCCTGAGGGAGCGGGCCCCGCACAGCTAGTGGGGTGACGGATGGTGGAGAGCGCGAGCGGGGAGCCGGACGACGGCGCCGCTGAGGTGCTCGACCGCCCGCTGCCCGACGGAGTACGCCGACGGGTCGTCCAGATCGTCTCGGACGGCTTCGGCGGCCTCACGGTCAGCGAACTGCCCGCACAGCTGCGGCAGTACGCCCGCTTCACGCCGACCCGGCGCACGAAGTTCGCGGGCAACGCCATGGCGACCGCCCTGGAGGGCGACGCGCTCTTCCGGCAGCGCATCGGCGAACGTCTCAGAGAGGCGCAGCCCGAGCTCACCGGCGCCCTGGACGCGGGCTCACCGCCCCCGGCCGCGGACCCCCTCGATGTGGCGGCCGCGGCCTATGTGCTGCGCCCCACCGGCTGGGTGAAGCTGGTGACCGCCGCAGGCGAGGAGGCCCTGCGGGCGGACGCCGAGCGCGTCGACGACGAGACGCGGGCCGAGCTCGAACGGCTGCGCGAGGAACTCTCCGCGGCCCGCGGCCAGACGAAGGCCGAGACCGAACGGCTGCGCACGGAGCTGGACTCGGCGAAGAAGGAAGCCGAATCGATGCACCGCAAGCTGCGCGGCGCTCTCAGCGACGTCAAGCGCGGCGAGGCGGCCCTGCGCAAGGCCGCCGCCGAGTCCGATGCCGCACGGGCCGAGGGCCAGGCACAACTGTCCGCCGCCGAGAGCGAGTCCCGGCGGCTCAAGGCGCGCCTCAGCGAGACCGAGGCCGCCCTGGAGGCAAGCCGCAGAGCGGCGCGCGAGGGCCGCAGCGTCGAGGACATGCGGGTGCGGCTGCTGCTCGACACGGTCCTTGAGTCCGCCCAGGGGCTGCGCCGCGAACTGGCCCTGCCGCCCGTGTCCGTGCGGCCCGCCGAGACCGTGGACGCCGTCGAGCCGGGGCGCATGACCCCGAAGGACATCGCCGCCAGGGCGCTCTCCGAGAACGACCCGGCCATCCTCGACCAGCTGCTCGCGCTGCCGCAGGCGCACATGGTCGTGGACGGCTACAACGTCACCAAGACCGGCTATCCGACGATGCCCCTGGAGAAACAGCGGCTGCGCCTTCTCGGCTCGCTCTCACAGCTCGCCGCGCAGACCGGCGCCGAGATGACCTGCGTCTTCGACGGGGCCGAACTCGCCGCGCCCGTGCTGCTCGCGCCGCCGCGCGGGGTGCGGGTGCTGTTCTCCAAGCCGGGCGTCACCGCGGACGAACTGATCCGCCAGCTGGTGCGCGCCGAGCCTCCCGGGCGCCCCGTGGTCGTCGTCTCGACCGACCGCGAAGTGGCCGACGGGATCGCGAAGGCGGGGGCGCGTCCTGTCGCTTCGGCGGTCCTCCTGAAGCGGCTCTCGCGCGGCTGACGTACGCGCCGAAGTCCGCCGCTTCCGCGGGGATAAGGGGGTGGAAGTAACTCCTGTTCCCTATGCCCGAATTGGGGCGACGGCTACGCGACGTAGCGTCAATTGATCATTACTGCCTGTGCGTTATCGGTAAAATATGCGTCCCGCTCCCCACTTTTTACCGGTCAGGATTTGAACTGATCACAAGAAGGTCACTAGGGTCTCGCCTCGAACCTCCGCTCGGTTGATCACCCATCCGGGGTGACAGCGGTGGTACCCGCCGACCGGTTCTCGGTAGGCGGCTGGAGGAGAAGGAGCCGCCTTCGTGGCGTCCCACCGTCGACCCAAGCAGCCGAGCCGCGCGCGCGTGACCGTGCTCACCGCGACCGCCGCCGCTGCCGTCGCACTCACCTCCCAGGCGGCCAACGCGACGCCGAGTGAGAAGCCGAGCAAGGACGAGGTCAAGTCCAAGGTCGACAAGCTCTACGAGGACGCGGGCCGGGCCACCGACCGGTACAACGGCGCCAAGGAGAAGCAGGAGAAGCTCGAGAAGGAGATCGGCGAGCTTCAGGACAAGGTCGCCCGCGGCCAGGGGGACCTCAACGACCTGCGCGGCGGCCTCGGTTCGCTGGCCAGCGCGCAGTACCGCTCCGGCGGCATCGACCCCTCCGTCCAGCTCTTCCTCTCGGCCGACCCGGACGACTACCTCGACAAGGCGTCCACCATGGACCAGTTGAGCGGTCAGCAGGTCGAGGCGCTCAAGAAGGTCCAGGAGAAGCAGCGGACCCTCGCGCAGGAGCGCAAGGAGGCTTCCGACAAGCTCAAGGACCTCGCCGACACGCGCAAGGAACTGGGCAAGAAGAAGAAGGAAGTCCAGAGCAAGCTCGGCGCCGCCCAGAAGCTGCTCAACACCCTCACCGCCAAGGAGAAGGCGGCCCTCGCCGCCAAGGAGACCCGCGCGAGCCGCGACGCCGACGACCGCGTGGACCTCGGCAAGGAGGTTCCGGCCTCGCAGCGCGGCCAGGCCGCCCTGAGCGCCGCCGCGACGCAGATCGGCAAGCCCTACGTCTCCGGTGGCAGTGGCCCCAACTCCTACGACTGCTCCGGCCTCACGCAGTGGGCGTACAACCAGGCCGGTGTGCAGATCACCCGGACCACGTACACCCAGCAGAACGACGGCACGAAGATCGGCCGCGGCGAGCTGAAGCCCGGCGACCTGGTGTTCTTCAACAGCCTCGCGCACGTCGGCTTCTACGCCGGCAACGGCCAGGTCCTTCACGCCCCGAAGCCGGGTGCCGTGGTGCGCTACGAGTCGATGTCCACCATCGGCTCCTTCCAGTTCGGCGTCCGCATCTGAAACGACCGGCGTGCCGCCCGAACGGGCGAATTCCGGCAACTCCCGCTGACCCCGCGCCCCGTCGATGACCTGCGTCTGAGGCGGGGCGCCACGTTGTGTGCACGGCGGGGTCTTTGGCCGTGACGTGATCCCAGCGCTACTGTCGCGCGCATTCCCCCGACGGATCGGGGGACTTTCCCCCGGTTCGCCCGGGGGTCCGTCATGCGGAGGGAGAGCGGCTTCCCGTGGGGTCCCATCGTCGTCTCGCACTGTCCGGCCCGGACCGGAGCACGCGCGTCACCATCCTTTCGGCAGCCGCGGCCACCGCCGCGGCCGCACTCACCGCCGCACCGGCGGGCGCCGCACCGCAGGACACCCCGGCCACCACCAAGGCCAAGGTGGACCGCCTCTTCGAGCAGGCCGAGAAGGCCACCGAGGCGTACAACAAGGCCGACGAGCGCGCGGACACACTGCGCGAGCAGGTCGAGCGGGCCAAGGACAGCGTCGCCCGCGGCCAGGAGCGCATCAACACGATGCGCGGCGCGCTCGGTTCGCTCGCCGAGGCGCAGTACCGCTCGGGCGGCATCGACCCCTCCCTCGCCCTGGTGCTCTCCTCCGACCCGGACGGCTATCTGGACAAGGCGGCGACGCTCGACCGCATCACCACCCGGCAGGCCGGTGAACTGACCGACCTGCAGAAGGCCCAGCGCAGCCTCGCCCAGGAGCGCACGGAAGCCGTACGCAAGCTCTCCGAGCTGGAGAAGAGCCGCACCGCCGTGGCCCGCCACAAGCGGAGCGTCGAGCACAAGCTCGCCAAGGCGCGCAAGCTGCTCAACTCGCTGCCCTCGCAGGACCGGGAGGCGTACGACAGGGCATCGCGCTCGGGACGTGAGGGGATGCCGGACCTCGGGGGCGCCGCGCCGTCCTCGTCGCGGGCC